>JAHECQ010000491.1 GCA_024641625.1 Acidimicrobiales bacterium
CAACACCTTGCCAACCTCTGACCGGCCAACCTCTGACCGGCCCACCTCTGACCGGCCCACCTCTGACCGGCCAACCTCCGGCCTCTGCGCAGCACCCATCCCGACTCGAGATCCGAGACACCAATGACCCGTCCCAACCTGGCCGTCCAGATCGAACCCCAGTGGGGCTTCGCCTATGAGGACATGGCTGCCATTGCCGGGGCGGCCGAGCAATCCGGGTGGGACGCCCTGTGGGTCTCCGATCACCTTCTCTGGGATGAACAGGCCACTGACCGCAACTGCTACGAGGCATGGACCCTCCTGGCGGCATTGGCCGTGGCCACGTCGTCGCTTCGCCTGGGCACGCTCGTCACCTGCAACTCGTACCGTCACCCGAGTCTGCTGGCCAAAATGGCGGCCGGGATCGACTGCATCAGTGGCGGACGGGTGGATTTCGGCATCGGTGCCGGATGGAAGGAGGAAGAGTACCGGGCCTACGGTTATGCGTTCCCGGGCATCGGCACCCGTCAGGCGCAGATGTCCGAAGCCATCGACCTGACCCGGTTGCTCTGGAGCGAACCCTACGCTGACTTCAACGGCAAGCATTATCAACTCGAGCGAGCGGTGTGTGCCCCCAAGCCCGTCCAAGCGCCGATGCCGGTGTGGGTCGGCGGCCACGGCGACAAGCTGCTGCGGATCGTCGCCGAGAAAGCCGACGGCTGGAACATGGTGTTCGGTCGTTCGCTGGAGGAGTTGGCAGGACGACATGCCGTGCTCGATCAGCACTTGGCCGATCTCGGGCGCGATCCCGGCAGCCTCAAACGGTCGGTGTTCCTGTTCACGGCCATCGTCGACAGCGATGCCGAACGTGAGGCGCTGGCCGCCGAACAACGGGCCCGACTCGGGGCAGTGGCCGATCGGTTCATGGCGGCCGGCCAGGCTGCCGGGCTGATCGGTTCGGCCGATCAAGTGGTCGCCGGTCTGGCGGCGCATCTGGCCC
The DNA here is from genome assembly GCA_024641625.1 of Acidimicrobiales bacterium. Taxonomy (GTDB): domain Bacteria; phylum Actinomycetota; class Acidimicrobiia; order Acidimicrobiales; family SZUA-35; genus JAHECQ01. Next base: position 980 of record JAHECQ010000491.1, read on the forward strand.
TGGGCTTCGGCGGGCTGCATCTTCTGTTCCCCTATGGTCGGGAAATCGCCCAGATCGAGCGATTCAGCGTCGACGTCAACCCGCATCTGTCGATCTAGGAGCCGGCCATGACCGAATTGCACGCAGCACGCCCGATCGTCAATCCGCCCCACCTGCAGTCGCGCTACATCGATCCCGATCAGATGGAGTGGAAGCAATCGCAGTTCCCTGGCATCGAGGCCAAGGTGCTGTGGTCCGACCCCGAGAGTGGTCGGTCGACCATCTTGTTCAAGTTGGCGGCAGGTGCCGTCGTGCCGGCGCACACCCACGCCGGGGTCGAACAGACCTGGGTGCTCGAGGGCACGTTCGAGGACGACGAGGGCACCGCGCTGGCCGGCCATTTCGTCTGGCGACCCGCCGAGAATCGCCACGAGGCCAGGACGCCCACCGGTGCCGTCATCCTGTCCACCTTCGACCGACCGAATGTGTTCGACAACGCCGAGGGTTTCTATACCGACGACTGAACGCTGGGCCATCCGACGCCGCACACCCACAGATTTCGGATTGGGGGAGGGATCATTTAACCTTCGCCCATGCCCAAGTTTCGTTTCGGCGCCTTCCTCGCTCCTCACCACCTCCCGGGCGAGAGCCCAACGCTCCAGATCCAGCGTGATCTCGACCTCGTGCAGCATCTGGATCGGCTGGGTTATGCCGAGTTCTGGTGCGGCGAACATCACTCGACGGGTTGGGAGACCATCGCTTCACCCGAGATGTTCCTGGCCGGTGCGGCCATGCGCACCGGGCGCATCAGGCTCGGTACCGGTGTGGTGTCGCTGCCGTATCACCACCCATTCAACGTGGCCCAGCGCCTGGTCCAACTCGATCACATGAGTCAGGGCCGGGCGATGCTCGGTACCGGCCCGGGCGCCTTGCCTTCCGACGCCCACACCTTCGGCATCGACCCGATCGTGCTGCGCGACCGTCAGGACGAAGCCATCGGCGTGATCAAGCGGTTGTTGGCCGGCGAGCCCCGGTTCACCTACCAGTGTGAATGGTTCGAGCTCAACGACGCGGCGTTGCAGATCCTGCCCCTGCAGGACGAGATCCCCATGGCCGCAGCGTCGATGGTGAGTCCGTCGGGCATGACCATCGCCGGGAAGTACGGAGACGGTGCCCTGTCGATCGGTTCGATGTCGACCGAAGGCATCCAGTCGTTGCCGATGCAGTGGAGCTTCGCCGAGGAGGCAGCGGACAAGCACGGTCAAGTGGTCAACCGGGCGAACTGGCGGGTCATGTTCAACTGGCACATCGCCGAGTCGAGGGAGAAGGCGTACGAAGAGGTCGAGCACGGGCTGCTGCGCTGGCACAACGATTACACCGTCGGAACGCTGCAACGGCCGGGGGTCGAGCCCTTCGAGTCGACCGAGGATGCCATTGCCGCCCTGGCTCTCGGCGAAGGCTCGGCGGCGGTGATCGGTACCCCCGATGATCTCATCCAACGGGTGCTCGAGATGTACGAGGTCACCGGCGGGTTCGGCGTGGCCATCGGGTTCGTGAACGATTGGGCCAGTCCCCAGAACACCATGAAGAGTTGGGACATGGTGGCCCGCTACGTGATTCCCGAGGTGAATGGCCAGTTGGCGTCGATGCGCGAGTCGAACCAGTTCGTGATCGATCACCGCGAGTACTTCGAGAAGGCGCAGAAAGCTGTGCTCAACAAGATCATGGAGAACGAGCGGGCAGCCGAGGCCTTCAAGACCGTCGGCACCGTCGGAGCGCCGATCGCAGCCCACTACGCGCCAACTCACGCCGACTGACCGGTAGCACTACCCTTGGTCGACGACGAGGGTACGAGCGGCCGGGGGCCGACTGATTGTGGTGTACCTCCGCTACGATCGAGGCTCCCCAGGCGCGGATGCCCGAGTGGCCTAAGGGAGCGGCCTGCAAAGCCGTGATTCGCGGGTTCAAATCCCGCTCCGCGCTCCAAGAGAATTCAGCCTGCTATCCTCAACCACTCCACGGGCCGTTAGCTCAGTTGGCTAGAGCACCTGCATGACGCGCAGGGGGTCAGGGGTTCGAATCCCTTACGGCCCACCCGAAAACACCAGGTCAGAGGCGGCCTCTCGTCAGAGGGGCCGCCTCTGGTCGTTTCCAGAGAGCCACGCCGATGCCGGGACGATGCCGGGACGATGCCGGGACAATGCCGGGGCTTGACAGATGCCGGGACTTGACAGGTTCCGGGGCTTGACAGTTACGGGTGCCGATCGCTCCTGGTTGATCGGGACGTGAGAA
>JAHECQ010000492.1 GCA_024641625.1 Acidimicrobiales bacterium
CGCCGGCGGATTCGGAAGCGTCGGTGGGGTGGTCACCCTTGAGAACTCGATCGCCTCCAACAACATCGCGGCTGGCAGTGCGAGCGATTTCGAGGGCGACTTCACCGCGCTCGCCAACAATCTCGTCGAGGCACCGCACGGCGGGACCATCACCAATCCAGACAAGGTCATCACAGGTGTCTCCGCCCGGCTCGGGCCGCTGTCCGACAATGGCGGGCGCACGGAGACCGCGCGGCTGCTGGCGGCCAGCCCGGCGACCGATGTCGGGATCGCGCTCGGCGTGCCCCCGGTCTTCGACCAGCGCGGCCTGCCAAGGGTGTTGGGTGGCGCCCCCGATCTCGGCGCGCTCGAATCGACCACCACCAACTTCAACCAGGACGGGCTGACCCTGCTCGGCGTCGTCCCACCGGCCCCGGCCAGCAGCGGCGAGGTCGTGTTCGAGCTTTCGACCGACCCGCTGTTCCGGCCGACGGCCACCACCTTCGCCGGCATCGGCAGCAGTGGTGCACTCGGCGGGCCGCGCTTGGAGGCCAGCATGAGCTACCCGGCGGGCGTCGCGATCGACCCGGCCGGCAACGTCTTTTTCGCCGATTCCGGGAACCACCAGATCCGCATGGTCGATAGCGCTGGTGACGTGAGCACGATTGCCGGCACTGGCAGCTTCGGCTTTGCCGATGGCTCGGGTCCGACCGCGCGCTTCGCGCTTCCGTCCGGGCTGGCGATCGATGCCGACGGCAATCTCTATGTCGCCGACACCTTCAACCACCGCGTTCGCAAGATCGAGCCACCGGCATTCCCGGGTGGGACGTGGACGGTCAGCACGCTTGCCGGCGGATCGCTCCCAGGGAACCGGGACGGGGCACCCGGCGTCGGCCGCTTCAATTTCCCGCAGGGGGTCAGCGTCGATGGCGACGGCACGGTCTACGTCGCCGACCGCGACAACCACAGCATCCGCACCGTGACGCCACTCGGTTCGATCGCCACGCTCGCCGGGCCAGCAGCGGGACTCGACAAGCCATTTGGTGTCGCGGTCTCCGCCGACGGCAGCACGGTGTTCATCTCCGACAGCGGCAACCATCGGATCGCGGCGCTCGTCGTCGCCACCGGCGCGATCAGCACCCACGCCAGCGGCCTCAACTCGCCCTCGCTGCTGGCCGTCGATGCCGACGACAACCTCTACGTCAGCGACGAGGGCAACCACCAGGTGCGGCTCTTCGACTCGGACGGGGAGCTGTTGAACGTGATCGGCGACGGCACGGCCGGCTTGCGCGAGGGGGCGTCGGACGAGATGAGGTTCCACTGCCCGATCGGGATCGCGCTGCGCCCGGATGGCAACCTGATCGTCGCCGACTCGCTCAACCACCGGCTGCGATTCCTGCGCATCGTGCCGATCGAAGTCGCCGCGACCAAGGGGGCGGACCTTCCGGGCGGCGTCGGGATCAGCGCCGAAATCAACGTGGCCGACCTCGGCCTCGAGCCTGGCACCACCTACTTCTTCCGCTGGCGTGCCGCCGACGGGACGTTGCAACCACCGCTGCCGTTCAACTTCTTCCTCGAGTCCCCGGCCTCCGTCGTCACACAAGCGGCCAGCGATCTGACGCCGACGACGGCGCGCCTCAACGGCTCGGTGAACCCCAATGGTTCGTTGGCGACCGTCCGGTTTGATTACTCCACCGACCCGGACATGATCGGGTCGCTGCAGGTGAGCACGCTCGCTGACCCGCCAGGCTTCCGCGAGATCCGCGGGGTCGTATTTGATAGCTCGGGCAACGCCTTCGTCAGCGATCGCGATGCCCACGTCATCTGGAAAGTCTCCCCAGCTGGGGTGGTGATGCCGTTCGCCGGGACGAGCGGCCAGGCAGTATTTGTTGATGGCGCTGGTATCGGCACAGCGCGCTTCGAAAACCCGACAGGCCTGGCGATCGACGCCGACGACAACCTCTATGTCGCGGACGAATTCAACCATGCGATCCGCAAGATCACCAACCAAGGCGAAGTGAGCACGGTCGCCGGTTCTGGGGTCGCTGGTTTTGAAGACGCGGCGACCGCCACCGATGCGAAGCTGCTGTTCCCGCGTGGGATCGCGGTCGATGGCGACGGCAACCTCATCATCGCCGACCGCGGCAACAACCGGATCCGCAAAGTGTCGGACTCGGACAACTCGATGACGACGATCGCCGGGCCCGCCGGTCTCGCGTCGCCGAGCGATGTCGCCGTCGATGTCTCGGGTGTCATCCTCGTGGCGGATACTGGCAGTGCCCGCATCCTCAGCGTCGCCCCGGGCGGCGTGATCAACGTGCTCGCTGACGGCTTCGTTGAACCCCTCGGCCTCGCCCTCGACGCACAGGGACGATTGTTGGTCGCCGATGCGGGCACTCACCAGATCTTCCAAATCGCTGCCGGTGGCACTACCGAATTGGTAGCCGGTTCGGGCGCCGCGGGTGTCACCGATTCGCCGACCGACAAACTCCACCCGGCCACGGCGGCCGAATTTTCTGCACCCTCGGGAGTCGCCGTCGGACCGGCTGGTGAGATTGCAGTGGTCGATGCCGACACGGGCCTGCTGCGGCTGCTGACGCGCGTGCCAGTCCGCACCGTTGCGGTCCCGGGTAGCATCACCGGCGCTGCCGATTTGCCGATCGATGCGCTCGTGCCTGAACCGCTTTTGCCGGGGGCAAGCTACTTCTTCCGTGCGGTCGCCACCAACGGCCGCGGCTCGGTGTTTGGCGAGATCCTGGCCTTCACCACCCCGCAACCTGAAATCGTCGTGCACGATGGACCGGACACCTCCGCTGCCGAACTGGTGCACACGCAGACGGCGGTGGTCAACTTCGGAGGCACACCCCTAGGCGTCGGGAAGAGCCGACCGTTTACCATCGCGAATGATGGCGACTTCGGACTGTCTGTCAGCGCGATCAACTTGCCGACCGGCTTCTCCTCGGACCTCGGCCTTCCCGCGAACGTGGCAGCCGGTTCGAGTGTCACCTTCCACATCGCACTCGAATCCGCCCTCCCGGCGAACTTTGTCGGGATGGTCGAAATCATCAGTGACGACCTCGACGAGGGCAGCTTCGACTTCCCGATTGCAGGCCGAACCGTCGCCGCTCCCGTGCTGACAAATTTGAATCACAGCGGCGTCATGGACAGTCTTGCGATGCTCGGGGTGACGGCGAACCCGAAGGCTAGCCCGACCGAGGTGCGTTTCGAGTATTCCAAATTCTCCGACCTGACCGGTGCGCTCGAGGT
>JAHECQ010000493.1:0-690 GCA_024641625.1 Acidimicrobiales bacterium
CACACGACCAGGAAGACGATCGCGAAGGCGATGATCCCCGCGATCAGCTCATTGGTCTCAGGCAGGACGAGGTCTACGCCCGAGGGTGCCTCCGTGGTCGCGCCCTCAGCCCACGCGGCGAGGAGGGTGATCATGTTGAACATCAGATCGAATCCTCTCGATCAGGCGATGAAGAAGAGGACGAACCCGATGAGGGCCAGTGCCTCTGTGAAGGCGATGCCCAGGAACATGGTGGTACGCACCATGCCGGCCGCCTCGGGCTGACGGGCCATCGCCTCGACGGCGTTGCCGGCCGCGATGCCGATGCCGATACCGGGGCCGATTGCCGCCAGGCCGTAGCCAATGAGCGCCAATGATCCGCTGATTGCTTCCATGTGTCTCTTTCCTCCGATCAGTGTTCCGGATGTACCGACGTCTGGATGTAGACGGCGGACAGCAGTGTGAAGATGTAGGCCTGGAGCCCGGCCACGGCGATCTCGAACAGGAAGATCCCCATGCCGATGGTGAACCACCCGACGCCGATGAGCGACCGGGCGCCGATGTCGCCGACGCTCGACAGGAACACGTACCCGCTGCCCAGCAGCAGCGTCAGCATGACGTGACCGGCGACGAGATTGGCGAAGAGCCGGACCGCGAGCGTCAACGGGCGAATCAGGAAGGTCGAAACGAACTCGATGAGCCCGACCAGGG
>JAHECQ010000493.1:700-3246 GCA_024641625.1 Acidimicrobiales bacterium
CCGCCCAGATAGCCGAAGCCGTTCTTGGCAAAGCCCACCACCACGAAGATCAGGTATGTGACGAGCGAGAGGAATGCCGGAATCGCCATCCGGGAGGTGATGGGGAAGTTGATGCCGGGAGTGACCTCGAACAGGTTGCCCACGAGGATGAACATGAACAGGGCAAGCAGGTAGGGGAAGTACTTCACACCGTCTGGGCCGATGATGCCGACGGCGATCTCGTCACGTACGTACCCGACGAGCGCCTCGATGGCGGCACCGAACTTGGTCGGTACGACGCGGGGCTTGCGGAAAGCGAAAAAGAGCAGGCCGATGGCGACGAATGCGGCCAGGAACATCAGGAGCATGGCGCGATTGACGTCGAAACCGCCGATGCTGAACACGACCGGCGTCTCGAACAACTCGTTGACGAATTCGGGCTTGCAGATGATGTCCGTGGCCGGATCGCATCCCGCCGAAGCCCAGATCATGAAACCCACTCGATCTCCCTTTCCTTACCGGTCGCAACCGCGACCGCTTCCCACGCCAGCAGAGCGAGAAACGCCACCACGACGGTGATGCCCAGCGCCGGGCGGTCGATGTCGACCACTGCCGCGACGGAGATCATCGTCACTGCGATGAGCCCGAGGCGCAGGAAGAACCCGAGCAAGGCGGCAGCATGATAGGCAGCAAGCGAGATGCGCGCCGCCACCGCCATCATGAAGCCGTTGAACATGAAGTAGCCGGCCACGATCACCACGCCGATGAGCGACGCGAGGGCGCCCTCAGGCCCACGAAACGCCCAGAAGATGGCGACGAGGACAGGGCCGACCACCACAGCGCGACGCACCGTGTGGCGAGCCATGACGACCTCGAGGTCACCGTACATTCGCCTGCTCCCGCTCCGTCTCGCTTCGCGCCATGATCCACAGCTTCCAGAACCCGCTCACCGAACCCACCACGATCCCGATGACCGTGAACAGCGGCTTGGTACCGATCCAGGCATCCAATCCGAATCCGAGCAGGAACCCCGCGAGGATCGACGTGAAGAAGCCGAACGCCTCTGTGTCGGCGGCGACGGCCTTTCCCAACTCCTCGTGATAGGACTTGCTCACGTGCCCCCTCCGGGCCGATCGCTTGTGATCTCTTTCACAACCGTATCGGCAGGTGACGATCGAAGCAACTCACACATGGCCGGGGAAGTCCTCCGGATACGGCGGGAACTCAACGGCCAATGCGGTGACCCTCCCCCGTACCTGGTCGAGAACCGACTCGTCCGACCGATTGCGCAGCGCACTCGTGATCAGACGGCCGATCTCCTCGACCTGGGGCTCCCTCATCCCACAGGTCGTGGCGGCAGGGAGCCCGATCCGCACCCCACTGGCGCGATACGGCGGCCGCGGATCGAATGGGATCGTGTTGAAGTTGAGCGTGATCCCCACCGACGACAGCAACCGGGCGGCATCGCGACCCGTCAGATCCTCGTCGATCGAACGCAGATCGATCAGGAACATGTGGTTGTCGGTTCCGCCGGAGACGATGCGGACGCCCTCGGCCATCACCGCCTCGGCCATCGCCGACGCGTTGGCGACCACCTGAGCCGCGTAGTCGCGGTACCCCTGCGTCGCAGCCTCGGCGAAACACACGGCCTTCGCCGCGATGTGGTTGTTGAGCGGACCACCCTGGGCGTTCGGGAAAACGCCCTTGTCCACGGCGGCGCCGAACTCCTCCTTGCACATGATCATCCCGCCACGGGGACCGCGCATCGCCTTGTGGGTGGTGGCTGTGACCACGTCGGCATACGGGACCGGGTTCGGATGGGCACGGCCGGCGATCAGCCCGATGATGTGGGCTGCGTCCACCATGAACAGCGCCCCGACCTCGTGAGCGATCTCCCGAAACGCCGCCCAGTCGAGGATACGGGAGTAGGCCGAGTACCCGGCGACGATCATCTTGGGGCGTTCGGCCTGGGCCACCCGCCGGACCTCGGCGAGATCCACCACCTCGGTTCGGGGGTCGACGCCATAGGCGACGAAGTCGTACAGCAGGCCGGAGAAGTTGACGTGCGATCCGTGGGTCAGGTGGCCGCCCTGATCGAGCCGCATTCCCAGGATCTTGTCGCCCGCCTCGAGCAGCCCGAAGTAGACGCCCATGTTCGCCTGAGCGCCGCTGTGGGGTTGGACGTTCACGTGCTCGGCCCCGAACAGCGCCCCGGCCCTGTCGCGGGCGAGGTCCTCCACCTCGTCGACGACCTCACACCCTTCGTAGTAGCGCTTGCCGGGATAGCCCTCCGAGTACTTGTTGGTGAACACCGACCCGGTGGCCTCCATCACGGCGCGGGACGCGAAGTTCTCCGATGCGATCAGGTGGATGTGCGAACGCTGCCGATCGGCATCCCTCGCTATGAGGGATGCGACCTCGGGGTCGACGTCGGACAGTGGGGCGGCGCGGTCCATCGAGTCCTCCTCGGGGGCCGCGCCAGCGTAGCGCAGCGCAGCGGTGCCCTCTCGGGCCGGTCAACGACCCAGCTTGCGCTCCCGCATCCGATCGATGACACCGATTCCCGC
>JAHECQ010000074.1 GCA_024641625.1 Acidimicrobiales bacterium
GAGACGGTGTGGGTGGGACGGGATGAGTGGGACGGTGTGAGTGAGACGGTGTGGGTGGATCAGATCTCCCACGCTTGTTCGAGTTCGGTGAGCGTCTGATCGAGCCAACCGGCTCGGCCGCGACGTGCCGGTCGTTCGATCGTGACGGTGCCAAGCGGTGCGTGTTGCCCGAGCTCGCGAAGTAATGGGAGGAGTTGGCGGTCGAGGTGGCTGTCGCTCACCAGCGCGTCGCTGACGATGCCCTCGAGCCGGTCGAAGTCGGCGGGCTGCACCGTGGGGACATGAGTGCGACGCAATTCGATCAGCGGTCCGGGGCTTCTGAGGTCGGTACCGAAACGCTGCACGTACCGAGCCAACGATTGAATACCGATACCGAACAACACCACCGCGGCGCAGATCAGTGCGACGATCATCGGCGCTCCGATTCGGTTGCGGCCGCCTGTTGTCTGAGATCCACGAGTTGTTCGAGCTGTGCCCGGAGTTCGGTGAGCGTCTCCCGGGCGTCGCCGCGCATACCCTCGGTGACGGGGCTCTCGGAGAAGCGGGCGCGCTCGAACAACGAGGTGAGCTGACCGAGGGCGGCCCCGTCGCCCAGCGCGGGCAACGCTCGCCGCAGGAACTCGTGGGCGGTCTCGCTCTCGGCGGGAGCCAGGTCGACCTCCGCCAGTTGCGCTTCGACCCGGGCGTAGGCGAACCGAATCGCCCGCCCGGGGTCGGCCTCGGACTCCAGGTCGGCGAGTAGGCCCTGAATGAGGTTCGCGGTGCGGCCGATGTCGAGACCGGCATCGTCGAGCTCTGCGGGGTCGGGGAGCGAGAAGGCAAAGCGCGAATCGTCGAGATCGAACTCGATGTCGTCCTGGACCAGCATCAGCTGGCGGCGATTGAGTGCGCCATAGAGCAGGCCGAGGATGGCGGCGGCCAGGAACATGCCGAACAAGGTTGCAAGGCTGCTCGAGAGTTGCTCGGGAGCGAGCTGGCCGAGGTCGGTCGAGGCCACATTCGTCGTGGGTTCGAGCGCCGGTCCGTCATCACTGCTCGCGGCCCGGTATTGGGCGCCCATCGCCACCACGACCACGATGCCGACGGCGGCGAGTCCGGAGCCGGCGAGCGCAATGGGTTTGCCGATTCGGCCACCCGGGTTGCTCAAACGCTGGGAGACGGTCTCGTGGAAACGGGCAGCGAAGAGCAACAGCGCAGTGGCCGCCAGGGCTGCGGGAACCCAGTAGACCGATGGGTCATCGGTGAGTGCCGGCCGGACGATGACTCCGGCGATGATGGCGACACCGGCTCCGGGCAGGGCGCTGAGCGAGGTCCGGATCAGGAGTCCGGCTCCGAGACGGGTGGGTTTGCGGGCATCGAGCGAAAAGCGGCTGGCTTCGTGCACGCCGGAGATGGTGATGGCCAGCACGATCGCCTGCACCCAGCTGTACTCGTCGCCGGCCACGATGGCGCCGACGACGAGGGTGAGGAGGCCGAGATACAGACCCGGCACCCAACCACCGAAGAGGGCAACACCGACGAAGGCGAGACTGGCGAGCACCAAGGCCACGCCGTAGTGCAGGCTTGCCAGACCGCTCATCACCGCACCGATGAGAAGCATCATCAGCGCAATGCATGCGGCCACGGTGGCCAGCACCGCCAGCTGGCGGACGCCGTGCGTCTCGCTGTAGGGGGTAGTCATCGGAAGGCCACCGGACGTCGGTTGAGGGCGGCAACGGGGATCTCGAGGGGGTCATCGGGCTTCCATTCGACGACGGCCACGCCATGCTCGGTGAGCCGGCGGCGTTGGGCCGACCGTTCGATGCGCCACAGTCGAGCGGCCAACTCCGCGGTGCGCCCCTCGACGCGCAGATGAGCATCGGGGCTGCATTCGAGAACGGCGACCTCGTGACCTCGGCTGCGCAGCTCGACGGGCAGTCGGGCAGCATCGACGTCGATCAGGCCGCTGATGAAGACGATGAGTGCACCCGAGTCGAGATCGTGTAACGGGAGCTGAGAGACGTCCGGAGCTCGAAGCCCGGGCTCGACCTGGGTGTCGAGCAACGCATCGAGAAGACGGGCCTCGTGGAGACGTCCGAGTCGGGGCCGGTACCAGCGAATGCTGCGGCCGACGTCCAACAAGCCGACCCGGTCGTACTGACCGAGGTTGCTCTCCGCCAGACCGAGCGCGGCCCGCACGGCGCGCTGCACCAGTCGATCACCCAGAGGCCCGATGTCGCGGAAGCTGTCGAGGACCAGGACGAGGTCGCCCGAGCGGTCCGGATGGCGGACGGTGACCCAGGGCTCGCCGCGCCGTGCCGACACCCGCCAGTTGATGGTGCGCTGTGGGTCCCCCGTTCGGTACGGCCTGACTTCGGCGAAATCGGAACCGTCGCCGAGCACGCGAGATCGATGGTTGCCGGCGCGCGGTCGCAATCTCGATGGGGCCAGCACGGTGCGGCGGGCGCCGTCGCGAGGGTGCACCCGGATCGCGGTTCGCGGTCGATGCACCAAGGAGGTGGAGAAGAATCCGAAGCCGTCCCTGGCCGTGACGGTGATGCGGCCGGGAACGCTCACCCCCCACCGTTTCGCCAGCACCGGGATCCGCACTCTGATCAGCTGCCCCGGTTCGATGGTGACGATCGTCCGCGAGGTCCCCTGGATCGCCTCGAGATCCGGGGGGAGGTCGAGATCGAGCATGACCCAGGGGGCGCCGACACGGGATCCGGCGGTCACGACGAGCATGATCTCGTCGCCCTCCACGACACGCTCGGGAACCTCGAGACCGATCTCCAGATCGGGCCATCGGTGCAGTGCAGGCCCGATGAGCGACAATGCGACCAGTGGGCTGACCAGCAACGCCAACAGCGGCAGCCCGGCGATGAGCGCCACCAGGAGGCAGCCGCAGGCCAAGGCAACCGTGGTGAGGTAGCGCGGACTTACCTGGCGGTTCACGAGCTGCCGACGGCCATCTGGTCTTCGGCGGTCAACGAAGCCGGTGTGGGGACCTTGTCGAGGCAGGCTCGGATCACGTCGTCCTCTCGGACGCCGCGAACCCACGCATCGGTGCGCAACACCACACGGTGAGCCAGGGTGACCACGGCCAACGCCTTCACATCGTCGGGGGTGACGAAATCCCGGCCCGACAGCGCGGCTCTCGCCCGCGCCACCTTGATGAGCGCCAAACCGCCCCGAGGACTGGAGCCGATCTCCAGCGAGTCATGCCCGCGAGTGGCCTCGATGATGCGCACGACGTAGTCGATCAGGTCGTCGTTGGCTCGAACGGTCTCGACGGCCTGCTGCATCGCCCGAATGCCGGCGGCGTCGGTCACTGCGTGAAGTTCGGGTTGCTCGACGCCGCGTGCGAGCCGCCGACTGATGAGATCACGCTCGGCGGCGGGGTCGGGATAGCCGACGGTGGTTCGCAGCAGGAAGCGGTCGAGTTGGGCCTCGGGTAGGGGGTACGTGCCTTCGGTCTCGACCGGGTTCTGGGTGGCGAGCAGGAAATACGGCCGGGGGAGTTGGTGCGACTGACCGTCGACGGTGATCTGGCGTTCCTCCATCGCCTCGAGCGCGGCCGCCTGGGTCTTGGAAGGGGCGCGGTTGATCTCGTCGCCGAGCACCAGGTTGGCCACCAGCGGGCCCGGGACGAACCGGGGAATCCCGTCGGGGCCGGGGAGCACGGTGCCGGTCAGGTCGGTGGGGATCAGATCGGGAGTGAACTGGATGCGGGAGAACCCCAGCCCCGTGACCGTCGCCAGCGACCGAGCGATGAGGGTCTTGGCCACACCGGGCACGTCCTCGAGGAGGACGTGCCCGTCGGCCAGCAGACCGGCGAGTACCAATTCGAGCACAGGGCGTTTGCCGACCACGGCACGCTCGATCTCATCGAGGATGGCGCCCGCCTGCTCGGCAACCGAGTCGAGGTCGGTGCCCGATCCTCCACTCATCGAAGATCGTCCAGGTCGAGCACGGCCCCGTTCTGCCAGACAGCCTCCGGTGCGACGGCGCCGCGCCAGATGACGGCTCCGACCTCGTCGGGATCGCCCAGTTGGCCCTCGGCGAACATGCCCCGGAACCGTTCGACGTTGGGGAAGGCGTCGACATCGCTCGAGCGGATCTCGGCCTGCATGTCGGTGGCGACCACGCCGGGACTGATGGCGAAGGTGCGCACGAGATCGCCGCGTTGACGTTGCTCGAGGCCGGCCGATCGGACCCACAGGTCGACTGCTGCCTTCGAGGCGCAGTAGCTCGTCCAGCCGGGGTAGGGGTTCTTGCCTGCACCGGATGACAGCTGAACGAGCACGGTGGGGGTACCGGTTCGGTGGGCCGACCGAAGGACCGCGTCACCCAACACCTGGGGTGCTGCACTGTTGAGCAGGACATTGTGACGATAGGCGGCAGCGTCGACCTCGCCGGCGAAACCGATCGGGGTGAGGGTGGCGGCGTTGTGCACGAAGACGAGCTGGTCGGGCCGATCGTCGTCGAGGAGTTCGTCGAGCCAGTCGGCAAACATCGGCCAGGCGGCGGGGTCTGCGAGATCGGCTTTCAGGTGCCGGCTCGAATCGGCCGGGGTTCGATTGCACGAGGCGACCAGTGCACCATCGGCGGTGGCCGCGGCCGCTATGCCGGCGCCGATGCCACGGGAGGTGCCGGTGATGACGGCGAGGATCTTGGGGGTCGCAGGGGACGATGAGTCATTTGTCACGTCGCCAGGTTCGCCCGAAACCCCTCGTTTGGCAACCAGCGTCTACGTTGGGCGACGTGATTCCAGCGAGGTCCATCGGCATCGCCCGTTTGTTCGGTGGTCTGGAAGTGGTGGCGTACGAGGCAATCGGGGAGGCCGACCCTTCGGATCTGCTCGAGGCCGAGCGCGTTGCCATCGAGATGGCATCAGCGGGCCGCCGGAGTCAGTTCGCTGCCGGACGGCTGTGCGCCCGGGCTGCCCTTCGAACGCTCGCCTTCGGCGATGAGCCACTCCTCATTCGCACTGATCGCCGACCGGCGTGGCCCGAGGGCGCCGAGGGGTCGATCTCCCACACGGTCGGGTTTGGCGTCGCGGCCGTGGCACGAACCGAAACGCTGGGCGGGAGGGGCATCGGCATCGATGTCGAGAAAACCGGTCGCGTGCACCCGAAGCTGTTCCCGAAGCTCTTCACCTCCAGGGAGATCGACCTCCTCGGAGAGTTGTCGCCGAGCGAACGGGCGCTTCGGGCGACCATGGTCTTCGGAGCCAAGGAGGCCTTCTACAAGGCGCAGTTCCATCGTTCCCGAGCATGGGTCGGGTTCGGGGACATCGAGTTCTCCTGGGACTCCGCTGTCGATTGGGACTCCGCTGTCGAGATGGTGGCCGTACCGGCAACGGAGCTGGACGTACTCGGACTGTTCGCCTGGCCGGTTGTGGCCCGTCACGCAACACGAGACGGCGTGGTGATCTCGGCGGTGGTGGCCGAACCGGCGCAGCCGGCTACCATGACCGCATCGGTGGCCTCGGCTCCTGCTTGATTCATCACCTCGGCCCGGTTGTCCAACCGGCCAGAGCCTGAGCATCGAGGGGGTCCCATGTTGGCCGCCATGTCGTCAGCGGTTGTGTCGGGAGTCGACGGCTACGCCGTCTCGGTGGAAGTCCATGCCGGCCACGGCATCCCGGGGTTCACCATCGTCGGTCTGCCCGATGTCTCGTGTCGCGAGGCTCGTGACCGTGTCCGGGCGGCCATTCTGTCCTCCGGACTCACCTGGCCGCTGCAACGGGTGACCGTGAACCTTGCGCCCAGTGGTGTCCGCAAGACGGGGGCAGGCCTCGACCTGCCCATCGCCCTGTGCGTGCTCGCTGCCAGTAATCAGATCGATGCCGAGCAGCTGCGGAATCTCGGCGCCGTCGGCGAACTCGGACTCGACGGCTCGCTCCGACCGGTCAACGGTCTGGTGTCCATGGCCGGAGCGGTCGAGTGCATCGACCTCATCGTTCCGGCCGGACGTTCGGCCGAGGCCGCCATCATCAGGCCGGGGTCGGTGCGCCAGGCATTTCACCTACGCGAGGTTGTCGACGGACTCACTGGCCGAGGGCCACTGCCTCCCCTGGTCGAGATCGGGGCGGGATCCTCGCCGGACGAACCTCGGGCCGAGTTGGCCGACGTGCGAGGTCAGGCCACTGCTCGCCTGGCGTTGGAGATCGCGGCGGCCGGTGGCCATCACCTGCTGATGGTCGGCAGCCCGGGCGCGGGCAAGACGATGCTCGCCCATCGGTTGGTGGGTCTCCTGCCCGAGCTCGATTCGGTCGATTCGCTCACTGTCACCAAGATCCACTCGGTGGCCGGCGTCGCCGGGCCATTGCCCGGGCTGGTTCGCCGGCCACCGTTTCGAGCCCCGCATCACGGCGCATCGGCAGTGGCCCTGATCGGAGGGGGTACCACTGCCATCCGCCCCGGCGAGATCAGCCTGTCGCACGGGGGCGTCCTCTTCCTCGACGAGTTGGGGGAGTTCCCCGTGGTCGTCCTCGAAGCGCTCCGTCAACCGTTGGAGGAAGGCGTGGTGCGAGTCAGCCGGGCGGCGGCGTCGGCCACCATGCCGGCTCGGTTCCAGCTCGTGGCAGCAATGAACCCGTGTCCGTGTGGTGAAGGACTGGCGCTGGGCGGCTGTCGCTGCTCCGACGCGGCGCGGGGTCGCTACGCACGGCGGTTGTCCGGCCCGCTCCTGGACCGCTTCGATCTGCGGATCGAGGTGGCACCGCCCGATCCGGTGTTGCTGCTCGGTGGTTCGGGGTCCGGGGGTGAGGAGACCACCGATGTGGTTGCAGCTCGAGTGGCCGATGCTCGAGACGTGGCCCGATCTCGCGGGGTTCGGAGCAATGCCGAGCTCAGCGCTCAGGAGCTCGATCGGTATGCGCCGCTGTCGGCCGGGGCACACCGATTGGCCGAGCGGGCGCTGGTCGACGGCGAACTCACCGGTCGTGGGCTGCGTCGGGCCCGGACGGTGGCGCGAACCATTGCCGATCTGAGTGGTCGCCACGGTCCTCTCGATGCGAGCGACCTCCGGTTGGCCATCGCGCTGCGGGTCCGGCCGTTCTCGGTCTTCGGCGGCGGACGATGAGCAGCCCGAGGGATGAGATCGAAGCTCGCCTGGTGCTGCTCGCCCTCCCTCGTCTGGGTCCCAGGCGGGCTCGCTGGTTGACCGAGGCGACATCGGCCGCCGAGGTCGTGGCCGCGCTGCGGCAGCGGCACCTGCTCGCAGCGCGCGCCGAAGCCCCGACGGGGGTGAGCCAGGCTCTGGTCGAGGAATGGTTCGCGTGGGTTCGTCGTCTCGACGGTGCCGCGATGGCCGAGCAGCACGAAGCGGCGGGTATCCGCGTCATCGGGCCCGAGGACGAGCACTGGCCCCTGGTCGAGGAGCCCGACCCGCCGCTGCTCCTCTTCGGTCTCGGCCGCCTCGAGACGCTGGCCGGGCCTCCACCGCTGCGAGTTGCCGTGGTTGGAACCCGCCGATGCTCGACGATCGGTCGTCGAGTGGCTGCGAGGTTGGGGGACGAGCTCACCCAGCGGGGGATCGCTGTCGTGAGCGGGCTGGCGCTCGGCATCGACGGCGCGGCCCATCTGGGGGCCCTCCGGAAACGGGACGTCGTTGCACCCGCACCGGGTGTGCCGATCGCGATCGTTGCCACCGGACTCGATCGGATCTACCCGCCCGGGAACCGGGCCCTGTGGGAGGAGATGGCCGAGCGGGGAGTGCTCCTGAGCGAAGCGCCACTCGGCACGCCGCCGGAGCGCTGGCGCTTCCCCGCACGCAACCGACTCATCGCCGGACTGTCCGACCTGGTCGTGGTGGTGGAGAGTCACGAACGTGGGGGCGCGCTCCTCACCGTCGAAGAAGCGGCCGATCGTGGCGTCGGTGTCGCAGCGGTCCCCGGCTCGGTGCTCTCGGCTGCGTCGAGGGGGACCAACGCCCTCCTCGTCGACGGATGTCCGCCGATTCGGGGAACCGCCGACGTGCTCGCGCTCTTGGGCTCACCTACCTCGGCGTCGGCCGAGACTCGGTTGCCCGTCGAGCTCGACGAGCTCGGCACGACCATTCTCGAGCAAGTCGCCGCCGGTGAGCTGCACCTCGACGACCTCGTCGCCATCACCGGGGGCAAGGTCACCGACGTCATCGCCGCAGTTGCCCGCCTCGAGAAGGTCGGCCTGGTTCAGTGCCGCGGTCATCTCGTTGCATTGTCCGATTGTCGGGCCCCTCGATGATGACGGCGCCGGTCCTCCGATGCGGCCGACGTGGTCAGCTACGGTGTACCTCCGTGACCTCTGCCGCCGCCCGTGCCCGCTACCTCGAAGCACTCGGCCTGGGTGACATCGCGACCCTCGAGCGGCCGGCGACCACGCTCGACGGGCGTGGCACCCAACCGGTTGTGGTGGTCCCGCCGCAGGAAATTTCACCAAAGTCCCCCTCAAGTACTCACTTTAGGTGGTTGTGTTCCGACGGAGAGTGGGAAGCGCTTCTGCAGGGTTCTGCAGCCGTGCCTCCAACTCCTTTTGGCGGACCACAAACCTTGGCGGGACACGTGGCGGATATCGACAACTCGGCGGGACCAGACGATGTCTGGGTCCGTTACAAGAACCATGGTCATCAGACGGATCGAGACCAGCTCATTGTGTACTACGCGCCCTTGGTGAAGTACGTAGCGGGTCGAATTGCGTCCGGTCTACCGCAGAACGTCGACCAGAGCGACCTGGTCAGCTACGGGATGTTCGGCTTGATCGACGCGATCACCAAGTTCGACCCCGGACGCGGCTTCAAGTTCGAGACCTATGCCATTGCCCGGATCAAGGGTGCCGTGCTCGACGAGCTCCGCTCGATCGATTGGGTGCCGCGGTCGGTGCGGGCCAAGGCAAAGTCGGTCGAGCGGGCCATGAGCAAGCTCGAGTCCGAACTGCACCGAGCCCCCACCGACGAGGAGATCGCCGCCGAACTCGACCTGACCATGCACCAGCTGAACACGGTGTACAACCAGATCAGTTCGCTCGGCATGGTGGCGCTCGACGAGATGCTGTCCTTCGGAGGGGGCGACTCGATGACCTTCGGTGACACGCTGGCCGATCGTCGAGAGGGGCCCGGCGGCCAGTTCGAGCGTGTCGAGATGCGTCAGCTGCTCGGCGACGCCATCAACCGGATGGGTGATCGGGAAAAGATCGTGCTCACCCTCTACTACTACGAGGGCCTCACGTTGGCCGAGATCGGGCGAGTATTGGGGGTCACCGAGAGCCGGGTGTGTCAGATTCACACCAAAGCGGTGCTGCACCTGCGCAGTCGGCTCCAAGCAGGCGAGCGCGAAGCGGTCTGAGACTGGGGACACCCTCGGCCATCTTCGGGTCCATGACCCCACAACTTGCCAGTTGCAGGGTGGTTTGTCGTGGGGTTTGCCGTTCGCCCGTTCGCGTTTGCATTGATCGGACTGCTGGTCACGTCGCCGTTGCGGTGGACGCCGCCGGTTGATGTGTCGGTGGTCGATTGGTTCCGGCCTCCCGCATCGCCGTTCGCTCCGGGAAATCGTGGTCTCGAGTACGCCACGGTCGGCGGGGAGGAGGTCCGAGCGGTGGCCGAGGGCCAGGTGACGTTCGTCGGTCGCATCGGACGAAGTCGATTCCTGGTCGTGGACCATGACGATGGATTGCGTTCGACCTACGCCTACATCCAAGAGGCCCTGGTCGTTCGGGGTCAGCGGGTGACTGGCGGCCAACAGATCGCGATAGCGGGGCCGGGATTTCACCTCACTGCTCGATCGGGCGAGGCCTATCTCGATCCGGCGCAGTTGTTCGAAGGGGCGCGACGGGTCCCGCATCTGATCCCCGCCGAGGAGATGGTGGGGACGAGACGCCCGTTTCGGGGTGCGCGTCGTCCCCTGGGCGTGCCTTCGTTGCCGCAACCCGGGGCCGACCAGCTGATCGAGCGTGTTCCTGCGGCGGCGCAGGCAATGGCGACCGAGGTCGGTGCGCTGCGACTGGGCGACCAGCTCGAGGCGATCGCCGATGCGGCGAGCGCCTGGCGACAGCAGGAGTGCACTCCCGATGGCGTTGCGGTGGCTCCCATCGCCGAGGCGCGGACGCTCATTCAGGTGGGAGGCCTGGGTAGCAGATCCGACGATGCCTCGATCGGTCGACTCGACGCAGCGGCGCTGGGCTATTCCTCTGATGACGTGATCGGCTTCAGCTACGCCGGAGGGTGTACTCCGCAGGCCTTTGGCCCTCGGCCGCTGATCGGCCTCGGCGCCGAACCCGATCCGCCGATCGGCGCCCTGACCCGTGCCCTCGTCTCACGTGCCTACTTGCCGGTCGACACGTTCCAGGACATCGACGTCTCCGCAGCGCGTCTGGCCGAACTCATCGTGGCCGCAGCGACTGCTCGGCCGGGGCAGCCGATCGACGTGGCCGCGCATTCCCTCGGCGGCGTGGTGGCTCGACGGGCAGTGGAACTCCTCGCTCGACAGGGTCGCCTCGACCGGGCCACTCTGCCGCTGGAGGTGGTCCTCACCATCGGATCGCCCCACCAGGGCACCGACCTGGCAACGCTGGGACAAGCCATCGAGGGAACCCCCGTGGCGTCCGTCATCGACCGGGTCACCGCCTACCGGGACACCGAGGCGGTTCGTCAGTTGTCGGAATCGACGGTGACCGAGCCCCTCGTCCCACCGGCGGGTATCACCGCGGTGGCGGTCGCCGGTGCCACCGACGTCGTCGTCCCGGGCGATCATGCCATCTGGCCCGGCGCCGAGAACGTGGTCGTGCCTCCGAGCTGGGGAGACCGGCTTGTCGAGCACGCCGAGCTCCCTGCTCGACCCGAGGTGGCTCGTGCCCTCGCCCTGGCTGTCGCCGGACGTGATCCTGCATGTCTCGAGTTGGCGGATCTGGTCCGCTCGACGGTTCTCAGCAGGGGAATCTCGACGGTCGAGGATGTCGCAGGTGTCGTCGTCGGCATCGGCCGTTATCTCGGGTGAGCAGATAGGCTCGGACGGTTCAGTTCACCCAGTACCTGTCGCACGATCGGTCGGTCGGCCAAGAGGTTCGAGCAGCATCATGCTCGAGCAATGGCCTCCAACCAGCGGCAGGTCCACACCCTTTCAGGAGAAACCACGATGACTGCAGTCGTCACCATGAAGCAGTTGCTCGATTCCGGCGTGCATTTCGGCCATCAGACCCGCCGGTGGAACCCGAAGATGAAGCGCTTCATCCACGGGGATCAAGGTGGCATCTACATCATCGACCTGGTCGAGACGCTCCGCCGGATCGAGAAGGCGTACATCTTCGTGCGCGACACGGTGGCCGAGGGCGGCACGGTCTTGTTCGTCGGCACCAAGAAGCAGGCCCAGGAAGCGATTCGCATCAATGCGAACTCGGTGGGCATGCCCTATGTCGACCAACGTTGGCTCGGCGGCATGCTCACCAACTACCAGACGATCTCCAAGCGTGTGGGGAAGTTGCTCGAGTACGAGCGCATGCGGGCCAACGGCGAACTCGACGAAATGCCCAAGAAGGAAGCGCTGCGCTACACCCGCGAGCTCGAGAAGCTCGACCGGAACATCGGTGGGATCAAGACGATGGCCAAGCAGCCCGACATCGTCTTCGTGCTCGACACCATCAAGGAACACATCGCGGTGACCGAAGCCCGCAAGCTGGGCATCCCGATCGTGGCCGTGGTCGACACCAACTGTGATCCCGATCTCATCACCTATCCGATTCCGGGCAATGACGACGCGATTCGTTCGGCGCAGCTCATGAGCCGGGTGATCGCCGAGGCCATCGCCGAGGGCAAGATCATGCGCGCTGGTCGCCTCGGTGTACCCACGGAGGTCGAACGCACGCCCGAGCAGGAAGCCGAACACGCCGCCCGCCAGGCCGCGGCCCGGGAGCAGGCGCTCGCCGAAGCGGCCGCCCGCGAAGCTCGAGTGGCTGCGGCCCAGGCTGCGGCCGAGGCCGCGGTGGCCGAGGCCGGAGCGGTCGAGGCCGGCGCGGTCGAATCTCCGGCCGAGGAACCCGCGGCCGAGGAGCCGGCAGCCGAGCAGGTTCCCGCCGAGGAGACCCCTGCCGAAGCGGCTGAGGGCTCCGAGAGCTGATCATCGAGCAACCAACCATCCACGACACCCAGAGGAACACATCCAGTCATGGCTGATTTCAGCGCGAAAGACGTA
>JAHECQ010000494.1 GCA_024641625.1 Acidimicrobiales bacterium
CGTCGAAATGACCTTCGACGACCCCGACCTATTTGTTCCCTCCGTGGGCGGGCTTCTGCTCCAAACCTATCGGGGAACGAGTTCGATCGTCAGCGTCAATGACATGGAGGCCAGTTGGAGCCCGGTCGACACGCGCTTCGCGGGGAACGTGAAGGTCGAACTGAGCGGTAATCACTTCGGACAGATCTACCGCGGTCAGATCCAGATCGATCAGGATGCCGACTACAGCTTCATCCTGACCGCGGATGATGGGGCCGTGCTCTGGATCGACGGCGATGAGCTCATCGACATCGACGGAATCAATTCCGCGGGGATCAGGGCTGAGACGACAAGGTTGGCACCCGGGCTGCACGACATTGAGTTGAGATACATGCAGGACCTTGGGGATTCCGATCTCCGCCTTGAGTACTCCTCCGTCAATGTCGGCATCGGCAGACAGGACGTCGCCGGTGACATCCTGTCTGAGCCGGGCTGGCCCGATACCAGCGTGACGGTGGCTTCGACCGAGGGTGGCGGGCTATCCTTCGAGTTCAAGGACTTCAGCTCGCCCTTCCCCACCGGGGTCGACCCCGATGACCAGGTCGCCACGCTCTTCCCGGGCTTTGTCTACATGGACGACCGGGACGGCGTCGACAAGGTCCACATGACCACCTCCACCGGCGAATCCTCCTTCGACGTGACCGACTGGACCGCCGTGCACTGGAATTGGCACAAGGAGTTTCTTCTCGTCGTACAGGCTTCGGCGCCGGACGTGGCCACCCTGGCGAAGGTGGCCCCGCTTCCCTTCATCAGCGGCGACATCTCCCAGAATGTCACGATCGACTCGACGAGCGCAAGCGGCAGCCTCAACGTCACCACGCACGAGGCCTGGGTCCGCGAGGGAGAGGTGGTCACCGTGGGCACCCGCTACCGGAGCGGTGACGGCTGCAACCAATTGGCCGACATCGTCGGGCAGCTCAACACCTTCTCCGCGATCACGATGGACACCGTGGTGGACGGGACCGCGCCCGCGGGAGGAGTCTCGAGGGAATACACCTTCGATCAAGGAGTCACCGGCCCCGGAACAGTCAGCTTCCGGTTCGGACCCACCGTTTACCACGCCGAGATCACCATCGGGGAGGGGCTCGATGTCTCAACGACCGAGACCGTCGACGGTCAGCTCGTTCCCGAACTCTGTGGCACAAATCCGGTTCTCGCCATCTCGCAGGCCGGACCCCAGGTCACCGCTTCGCCCGGGGCGAGCACCAACGGCACGCCGACCGGCGGATCCGGGAACCCCTACGTGTGGGATTACGTGGGCCAGACCTTCTACCCGCTGGTGCCGGGCGAGTACACCCTCGTCTGGCCCGACGCCAACGACCCGGGCACGAGCTACACGATCTCGATCAACGCGCAGTTCCCCACCGACACGATGACGATCGTGGGCCGGGAGAATGAGGACGGCTCGCGCCAGGGAAGCGCCCCAGACTATGAGGTGGACGTGACTTTCCCCTCCCTGTCGGACGAGTTCCCGGCGTCGCCCGGCGCCCATTACCGCTACGTCGTTTCCGATGCTGCGGACACGATTCCGGCGCTGCTCGATCCGGAGCCCGCCGACCGGTGGTTCTTCCAGCGCATGGCGTTTTCGGAAACGACCGACGCGCTAGTGAGCCAGGGCTCCGCGATCTTTACCAGCACCGGCCCAGCCCGCTCGGTGTTGCTCTACAGCTTCCGGCCGGATGCCTCGAAGGTGGCCACCGGCGATGCCACCAAGGAAGCCTTCGCGGTCCGGGTGCTGGACGCGGTGCCCGCTGAGGAGGTGACGGTGGTCGACGATCTCTCGACGGTGACCCACCTGAGGCACCTGAGGGTCGATGAGAGCACCGGGCTTTACGGCCGCACCACCGGCGGGGGATTTAACTTCGGGGTGGGTGCGAACATCCCGCGGACGTGGCAGTTCTCGGCGCGCTTGGATGCCGATGCCGACAGCGACCACACGGGCCGAGTGCTGCTCGAGGTGCACGTTGGTGAGGAAGACACCCTCTTCCAGTTCGGGCTGCGCCCATCCAGTGATACAAACAATCCGGGTGGGTTCTACTTCGCGCAGAAGGAAGACACGGCGCCCTTCGCGGAGCAGCAGTCGCTCGACCTTGCCGAGGTGGCCGTCGATTCCCAATGGCACAACTGGGCCATCGCCCTGGACGGGGCCACCGTCGTCATCTACCGCGACGGCGCCGTGGTGGGATCGAGCGACTTCCCGATCGGGTTCAACGAAACGAGCCCCGGCAACGAGCACCACTACGGATACTCGCCGGTCGAGGGAAGCGGATGGCTCAACGGCAGCATCGACAACATCCGCATCTGGGAGAACCGGGCCCTCACCGGCCTCGAGGTCCGGGAGGCCATGCTTGTGAGGAAGCCGATGCTCCTGGGTTCGATCGAGCCGGTCTACGCCATCACCTGCGACGGGGACGTGACGGGATCCGAGATCGACAAGAGCCAGGGGACGGCAACGGGAGGCCTCCTGGTCGTGGACGCCTCCGGAACAGCGGCCACCGCCCTCGACGCGCTGGAGAACCAGGCCGAGGACAGCTTCCCCGAGGTGGCCACCCGGATCGTCTCGAAGCTCGACACGGCCGGGCTCGGCACCGGCTTCCTCCTGAACGCGAACTCGAACTACAACCCGGCCATCTACAACCGCAGCGCTGCTGCCGGGGAGTGGGGGCCGGTCTTCCCGGTCAACTGGAGCGGGCTCTACCAGGCCGACGGCACCGAGCTGCACGTCGCCTGGTACGAGAACCCGCACGAGGCTCTCCCCTTCAGCAACAGCATCCTTCATCCCAACGTGGCGTGGCCCTATGTGGTGGCGGACTACGACACGGTCGATTTTCCCGAGAAGGGGATCCACAAGGACAAGCGCATCTACATCGCGAGCCGGCTCGGGAGCGAGGGGGTGGACGCCAACGGGGACGACAGCCAGACGCTCTACGACCCCGCGCAGTTCGACAACCTCACGGTCTACAACCAGCCCGACCGCTCGCAGCCGGGCTACAACCCGAACGAGGAGCACGCCCTCGTGGCCGGCTCGATCAAGGCGGTACTGACCGGCGACAGCGGGTTCAACCTCCAGCAGAGCGCCGCCTTCGCCCTGCAGACCGCCCTCAACCAGGTCGGGACCCAGCCGGCCAACTACACCTCCGAGCCGTGGGTGCTGGTCCAGTTCGAGGACCTCGCCACCGGCGAGCCGGAAATGG
>JAHECQ010000495.1 GCA_024641625.1 Acidimicrobiales bacterium
GCGCCGGTGGCCAGCTCCGTCGTCAGGATCCGAGCCGTCGAGAGGTGATCGACGACTCGGGGAACGAGGAAGAAGGGGTGACGATCGAAGAAGGAGGCGTAGTGCCGCTGGTTACGGGCCTCGTTCTCGTAGTCGAGCTCTTCGTTCAGCCGCTGCCGAAGCTCCTCGACCACGGGGCCGGTCTGCAGACCGGGGAAGAACGACCCCATCGCACCGAAGATCCAGTCGGCGTTGCGCAGATCGGACCGCACTGCCTCGGCCACGCCCGGGTACTGGACCTTCACGGCCACGGCTCGATCGTCCATGGTGATGGCACGGTGCACCTGCCCGATCGACGCCGACGCGATGGGAACCGGATCCCATTCCTGGAAGATTCGGTCGGGGGGACCTCCCAACTCACGTTCGACGGTCTCGGCTGCCAGCTCGGCACTCATCGGCGGAGCCTCGTTCTGAAGGGTGGCCATCGTCGTCCGAACGTGATCGGGAAGTCCGACGTTCACGTAGCTGGCCATCTGGCCGATCTTCATCAGCGCACCCTTCATGTTCCCGAGTTCGGCGGTGACGTCGGCCGCAGTCTTCATCTGAAATGCGGTATCGAGTTCGTCACGGCGTTCAGCGGATGCAAACGTCTTGCGGGCTCGGGTGAGGGCATAACGACCCGAACCCCTGGCACCGAGGCGGACGAGACGGGCATTGCGCGACAGCCGGCTCAGTCCAGCGACGGCAACCTCGGGCTGGGGGCGTCGGAGCATGCCTCGATGGTAGGTCCCTGGATGCCCCGAACCTTCGTTCTAACCTTCCCGCAATGATCGCGTTGGCCACCCCTCGTCTGGTTCTGCGGCCATGGTCAGCCACCGATCTCGAACCATTGACCGAGATGTGCGCTGATTCCGACGTCATGCGATTCATCGGCGATGGGCGTACCCGCAGCGCGACCGAGGCCCAGCACCTCATCGCCAAGAGCGACGAGTCATGGCAACGGCATGGTTGGGGCCTGTTCGCCATCGAGCGGATCGACACCGGGACATTCATCGGCTTCTGCGGTCTGGCCCGACCCGAACTCCTACAGCCGCTGCAACCTGCAGTCGAGATCGGCTGGCGACTCAGGCGCCGCGTCTGGGGCCAGGGGTTCGCGACCGAGGCCGCCGCCGCCGTCGTGGACTGGGCCTTCACCGACGTCTCGCTCGATCGTCTGCTGGCCGTCGTCCAGCTCGACAACCTTCCGTCCCATCGCGTGGCTGCCAAGCTGGGCATGCATCGCGACCAGCGGACGATCATTCCCGAGTCGGGCATCTGGGTCGACGTCTACGAGATCAGCCGCTCGCTCTGGCAGAGCTCGCAGGTACTCATGTGAGATGCTGGTGTGCTCATGAGCTCGCAGGCACGCTCCCCGCGCAAACGTTCGTTGCCGACAGCCGCAGCTCTGAAGCGCGCACTGCACGGGATCGACCTCGGCCGGGTCGTGCGGCGACTGAGCCCGGGCGAGACCGCACTCTACGCCGCGGTGGTCGACCCTCAGCTGGCCCGCAGGGTCTGGCTGCTGCAGATCCCGATGCTCCCCGGTCCCTACGCCGGACTGACCCTGTGGCGTCTGGTGGTCATCGAACGGTGGCTCGAACCCGAACACCCGAGCGCCCTGCTCGCCCATGAGTTGGTCCACGTCCGCCAGTTCCACGAGCAGGGCATCGTACGATTCACCTTCGACTACAACAAGGCGTTCGCTGCGGGGCTGGTGACCCAGCGCAGCTGGTCGAAGGCCTACCGGGCCATTCCGGCCGAAGTCGAGGCCCGTCGAGAGGCCACCCGGTGGGCCATGCAGCGATCCGAGGCCCCCAGATCGGTCGTTTGACGTTCGACGACCCCCCGGTAGCGCTCCGCCGAGGACTACCCTGACGTCGGTGCCGTCACTGTTTCGCCCCGCCCCGAACCTCACCCTGCTGAGGCTTACGTTGGCGACCGTGGCCACCAGATTGGCCGTGATCACCCTGATCGCCGTGCTGGTCCTGATCGCACCAGGGGCGGTCGCAGCCCAGTCGCTGGTCGACGTCGCCGACGCCGTCGACCAGCAGGGCCGCTACCTCGAGCGCGCCGTCGACTCCTCCGTCGACCGCGCCATCGACCGCGCCAACGCCGAGGGCATCGGCTTCGTCTGGGTCAACGGCAACGATGTCGAGTCGACGGCCAAGGACATCATGACCCTCCTCGAGGACGCAGGGTCCCGATACCACACCCTGGTCGTCCTGGGCGACAGCCGAGTGTGGGCCGAGTCGACGCGCTACGACACCCCCGATGCCGTGGATGCCATGCTGGCCGACCTCGGGAACGGGCAAGTGGCCGACGCGCTCGACGTGTTCACTTCCACCCTGACTGATCGCCTGCCGGCTGACACCGGGTCATCGGATACCGGGGTGACCGGGAGTACCGACAACCCGACCGGAGGCGGTGTTCCCTGGCTGGCCCTCATCGTGGCACTCATCGCCGGATTCTTCCTGTTTCGGTTCGTCACCGGCCGACGGAAGGCCAAGCAGGCCGAGCGGGCGCTGATCGAGGTCGATCGAGCAGAGATCGCCGAACAATTGAAGGACAACGCCGATCGGGTCATCAACCTCGGGGACCAAGTGATCGCCAGCAAGGATGCCGAACTCATCCAGACCTACGAGGAGGCCTCCATGGCCTATCAGGAGGTCAGCGCCGAGCTCGAAGCCGCCGCCACCGTCGAGCAGATCGATCTCCTCGATGACAAGATCGACAAGGCCGAGTGGCAGTTCGAGGTCATCGAGGCCCGCCTCCAGGGACGCACTCCCCCAATTGCCCCTCGAGCCGATGGCCCCGACGTTGCCAACGAACCCGCCCCACCGACTGCTCCGTTGCCTCCGTCGAGGTCCGATCGCCCCGCGCTCGGCCCCGATGAGTCCATCATCGGCGGCCCGGGACGAACCTCGTCTCCCACTCCTTCCTCCTCCCGAACCGCTCGGCGGACCGGGGGCATGGGCGGACTGGGCGGAATGGGTGGCGGTCTGGGTGGCGTCCTCGGAGGTGTGCTCGGCGGCATGCTGGGCAGTGGTGGTCGCCCCCGATCGACCAGCCGACGCACCCAGCAGCGCCGCACCACCACCGGCAGCTACCGAGGTGTCGCGCATGGATCCGGCTCGGGCGGAAGCGGTCTCGGCGGTGGGGTACTCAGACATCGCCGCCCCTCCGGGGGTTCGTCGGGCACCTCCAGTC
>JAHECQ010000496.1 GCA_024641625.1 Acidimicrobiales bacterium
GACCGCCGAATTCCTCGGCCAGGCCGAAGTTCAAACAGATGGACTTGGCGTGCCCGATGTGCAGATACCCGTTCGGTTCAGGAGGGAACCGCGTGTGCACTCGACCGCCGAACGTGCCCGATTGCCGGTCTGCGAGGATGGTCTCTCGGATGAAGTCGGCAGGGACACTGTCGGGTGGAGCCACGACCAGAGGCTACGCGGTTCTCAGGCGGTGTTGGTGCGTCGACGGAACTCGACCGAGTCGGAGAACAACAGTACGAGCTCGCTCCGATCGAGACCCTCGCTCAAGCGTTGGTTCCAGTAGTCGTCGCCGGAGGGATCGGGCCGGCGTCCGAGAACGTTGTCGTAGATGGCCCGCACGAACGACGCGTCGCCGGCGCCGCCATAGGTGGACGTCCATTCATCCAGATCGGTCCAGATCGCTGCCATCTCTCGCATGGTCAGTCCGGCGTCGATGCGAGCCAGCCAGTAGGTGAAGCCGGCGAGGTCGGGCAGGCGTCGGAAGACGGCCCAGTAGAGCCGACCCACGCTACCGACCGAGCCGTACGACCCGGCCCAGAGTCCGAGGAGTGGGGGAGCATTGGTGATCGGGTCGTTGAGCGAGGCAGGGTCGAGGCATGGGGCGGTGGATACCCGCCCGGACCCGGTGGCCACGATCTCGGCGTCGGAGATGACGGTGAAGGTCACCGCGACAGGCCCACAGGTGGCGGGAATCGAGCCGCCCGAGGACCGCGCCGGATCGCGTTGGCCGGCGGTGTCGAGGCGGGTGACCGTGCCGCTCGGCCCTCCCGCAGAGGGCGCCAGGGCGACCTTGTGCTCGATCAGCACGTTGACGGCATCAATGGAGTCCATCGGGCAGCGAGCGGGAAAGTCCCAGGTCCAGGTGATCTGCGAGCTGGCGACGTCGAGGGTCAGGATCGGGATGCACACGTTGACCTGGCGACAGTCGCCGTCGACGAACGAATCGGCCGTCCATCCTCGTCCGTCATTGCAGCTCTTGGTGAGCGCGGTCGCCGAATGGGAGCCCCAAATGACCGATGTCAGTCCGAGTGCCATGGCCAGCACCAACGCGCCGATCGATCGGCCCGGTGCAACCCTTGACCTTGCCTGCCTCAGCCGCACCTCGAACACATCAAACCTCCTGAACGCGCGCAACAGCGCGTACCTGCCCCGCCGGCAGCCTAGTAGCAGGCACCGGAAAGAGGTCAGTAGCGGAGCGGGTTGTCGGCGCTCCAGTCGAGCCGATTCTCCGAGATGTCGATCTCGACCCGTTTCCAGGTGACATCGACCCCGGGGGAGGTCGCGTCGACCATGAGCTCGAACATGCCGTTGCGGAGCTCGTCGTTCGGTCGGGCCATGAGCTGGGCGAACGCCTCGGCGCATTCGTGTGTTTCGAGCATTCGGGGTTGCCACCGCCCCCAGACGCGTTCGTTGTCGGCGTACTCGTCGGTCATGCCGGTTCGGATGAAGGGGAAGAGCACCGAGAAGGCCGAGACCTGCTCGGCGTTTCGGCCCAAATTCACCTCCAGCACCCGGGGAAGGGCCAGGACGGCCCAGTTGGACAATGCGTACCCCGGCACTGCTGCCCCCGGATCGATGGCCTGGCGGGACGAGACGTAGACGAATTGCACCGACTCGTCGTGGTAGATGGCCTCGCCGGCCCACAAGTGCGTCGACGCCAGGAACCCGTCGATCTTGGTGTCGAGCACCAACCTGGACTCCTCCAGATTGTCGATGAAGTGTTGGCGGACGCGAGCTCGTCGCACCGCCATGGGCTCGTCCGGCTGTTCCTTCAGCGCTCGACCGAACTGATAACCACCCTCGGTGAGCCCGCTGTTGCAGATGACGAGGCTGGGAGGCTTGCCGCCCATCTGCTCGATGACGTAGCTGCGGCTGGCCCAGAGGTCGCGGAGGTTGGTGACGTCTGCCTGCACGGGGAAGGCGTTCACCCCGGCATCCTGGAGGGCAGCTACCAGGTCGAAACCGTCCTGGTAGCTGCGGTGAAAGTGCACACCGACCGACGCGGCGCCGTTGAGACCGGCAGCCAGGGCGAATGCCTGACCGATCCCCCCGTCTTTGCCGGCCCCGGTGATGAACACCCGCTTGCCCTCGAATCCGGTTGCGAGCTCGGGCGAGAAGCGGAAGAGATCGGTGGTGGCTCCGTACATGTGTCGAGCCTAGCTGGGCAATCGAAGGGGGATCGGTGCCGGTTCCTCAGGACTGGAGGGCTTTGACCTCCTCGTCACTGAGGCAGTCGGCAATTGCCTGGTTCAAGGCCTTGGCCGGCGGTTCGAGCCCGGCGATCCGGAATTCGAGGTGCTCGAGCGCTCGAACCGAGTCGTTGATGCAGACGATGGTCTCGGCGCTGAGCGCCACCCCGGTGGATGCAGCCACGGCCGCAAACCCTCGACCGGGATCGACGCAGCCGTGCATCGGTGCGACGGCCTGGCGAGCGAGGTCGGTTGGTTCGAAGAGGCTGGCGAACCCACCGAAGACGGTACCTTGCCAGAAGGCGTCCTCGGCTGCGGGTGCCGCCTCGTAGGCCTTGTCGACGCAGGCGAAATCGATGGTGTCGACGATGCCGACGCTGGTGTAGTCGCTGAAGAGTGGACGCGTGGCGATGCCGAGTGGGATGCAACGCTTCACGGCTTCGAGGTAGGCGAGGCCATCGGCCTGGGTGGGAGGTTGCCCGGCCTCGACGAACAGTCGACCGGTCAGGGTCGCCGTCGGTTCGACCACGGCCGAGGCGAAGCAGTCGTAGCTGCCGGCAGGAAGGGCGCGGTTGCCGTACTTGATGGCGGCGAGATGGCCGGCCACCCCATCGCGTCCTGCACAGTCGGCCAGAGCAACCGCGAGGGACGTCAGCTCGTCATCGGACAACGAGGTCACCGCCGCGGTCAGCGTTCGCCCGGCGGCCTCGGGCCGCTCGGTCCAGCAGTCGGAAACGGCGTTGAACTTGCTGGCTACCGGGTCATCGGCGGGGATGGGCGTACCGAGAATGAACTCGGCCTCTTCTGGACTGAGGCATCCGGTGATATCGGCCTCGTAGGCGACCTGGTCGAAGGGACGAGCCGCCAGTTTGCTCTCCCAGTAGCCGTGGCTTTCGGCGGCCTCGCTGATGCAATTTCTGCTCGAGGTCGACACGGCGCTTCCTGTCGAGGGGTCGGCGACGATGAAGGTCCCCGTATCGATGCAGCGATAGAGGGGAGCGACGATGGTC
>JAHECQ010000497.1 GCA_024641625.1 Acidimicrobiales bacterium
AAGGGCGCTCAGTGCGTGAACTGTCACGCGGCCGGCGGCGTTGGTGGCGCCGCTCCCTATGTGCTCCAAGATGCCGACGGGCAGTTCATCGCCAACGCCAATTGGAACGCCCCGGCGCTCAACAATGTGCTTCGTCGCTACTCCACCGAAGAGGTGACGTACATTCTCAACTACGGGCGCCCCGGATCGCCGATGGCCGCCTGGGGTACGCCCGGTGGTGGTCCGCTGACCACGCAGAACATCGAGGAGATCATCGCCTACCTCGGCACCCTGCAGGTCCCGACGCTCGATGCGATCGAGATCAACCAGTCCGACGACCCGGCGGCAGCGCAAGCCGCAGCCGCCGAGGCGACGAAGAGCATCCGCGACGAGGTGCAGCGTTCGCTCGACGATGGCGAATTCGCCTCGATCGGTGAAGCGGTGTTCAACCTCGGTCTCTTCTCTGGCTATCAGGCCGGATCGCTCGGCTGCGGCCGCTGCCATACTGCGGGCTGGTCGCTCGGCATCGATGTCGAGCCGAACGTCCTCGACGTTGGCATCGCCGGCTGCGGCGGCGGCGATCCGTCGGGTATCGGCTACAACCTCTGTGGCGGTTCGATCGAGGAACGCTTCCCCGACGACACATGGAAGCTGCCCAACACGGGTGGCGCCCACAAGATCGAGAGCAGTGGCGTCGAAATCGCACTCGACGGGAGCTGGCTCCCCGACGGTGGACTCACCGGCGCCGACGGGCGCAACTATCTGCTCGGCGCCGACGGCAAGACACGGATCCAGCTCGACGAGAAGGGTGTGCCGATCTCCGATCTGGTCGACGACACCGGCGCACCCCGGCCCTACGTCATCCTCGAAGACGGTGACGCCGCGGGCGACCTTGCCGCCTGCAAGTTCGAGTCGGCGCTGTGGGAGCCAGGTGGCATCTCCGCCAACGCCTACCCATTCGATCCGACCGTTCCGCTGGTGCTCGAAGCCGACGCCCCCGAAGGTGCGGCGGTCACCAAAGGGTTCGTGGATCCGCCAGTCCTCGATCCGGCCGATCTGTCGGGCAATGTGCTCACCTTCGCCGACGGTCGCCTCGGTGGCGATTGCACGGTGGTCGAGATGCCTGAGCGCACAAGCCAGGCCCACTACGACTTCGTGTACTCCGGTGCCGAAGCCGGCAAGGGCTACGGCCGAGGTGGCCAGAGCCACGCCGGCATGATGCCCGGCTTCGGTGCGACGCTACCGCCCTCGTTCATCCAGGCGGTCATCGACTACGAGCGAGGTCTCTAGATGATTCACATGCTGTCCCTCATCGACGGGCTCGGTTTCGATCCGTTCATCCGTGGCCTGCTGTCGGTCTTGGTCGGAGTGGTGGTGCTCATCGGCGGCACCTACCTCCTCGTCGCCACCAACTCCGGATCACGCACCGGTGGACTCATTGCTGGTTCGGCCCTGTTCGGCTGGATGATGCTGATGGGCATCTTCTGGACCGTGTACGGCATCGGCTGGCGTGGCACCCCGCCGACCTGGCAGTTGGTCGAGATCATCCCGAACAGCCTCGACGTTGCTGAGAGCCCCCGAGCGCAAGATCTCGGCTTCGCCCTCGACGAGGTGTCGCCTGCGGATGGGGTCACCTCCGCCGACCCCGACATCGCCCAGGCCGAGGCCGTGGCCTATGTCAGCGGCAACGAGCGAGAGTTCGCCGATTGGCGCTACCTCTCGACCTCCGACCCGACACGGGGTGAGGCCACGTCGTTCGCCAGCGAATACCTGAGCGAATTCGAGATCTACGACAGTGCCAGTGCCTACCTGCCATTGCAGTTCGGTGCCTTCAACATCGGTGGCAAGCCGTTGCTCGATCCGGAGATCTCGGCCAACGATCCCACCAGGAATCAGTGGGTCGAGACCTTCACCGATGCCCCGAAGCGGGTGTTGCACAAGCTCGACACCATGACGCTGCATGCGATCCACACCGAAGAACTGATGGTCATCCAGGTCCAGGGTGTGGTCGACCAGGCAACGCTGCCGGGTGAGGCGCCACCCGTCGCTCGGGTCGACCCAGAAAAGCCCGTCTACAACGTGGTGATGAAGCGAGACCGTGGCGGCCCGCTGCCGTGGCTGTTCGGCGGGCTACGCTTCACCCCCGCAATGTTCGCGACCTTCAACGGGATCATGTTCGCCGTGTTCACCTACGCACTCCACGTGCGTGACAAGCACGAGGCCGAGATCCTCGCCAACGCCTGATCGAGACCGTCACCGCACCCGGCATCGGGTACGGACCCCTGGCCCCATCGGACCATGACCCTCTCGCTCTAGCATCCCCATCACACCTGAGAACGAAAGGACACCCATGGCCCAATACCTGCCGATTCTGGCATTGACGGTCTTGGCGGTGCTCTTTGCCGCTGGCAGCTTCGTCGCGTCGAAGCTCCTTGCTCCTCGCCGTCCGACGGTCGAGAAGTACGCGCCCTACGAGTGCGGCATCGTGCCCGGACGCGAGCCGCCACAGCGGTTCCCCGTTCGCTTCTACTTGGTGGCGATGCTCTTCATCATCTTCGACATCGAGATCATCTTCTTGTACCCCTGGGCCATGGTGCATCGCGAGCTCGCCCTCCCCGGGCTGGTTGCCATGATCGTGTTCTCCCTCCTCGTGTTCGAGTCGTTCGTCTACCTGATCTCCAAGGGCGCCCTCGACTGGGGTCCGCTGCAGGTCAACACCCGCCAGCACGAGATGCGCTCGAGCACGAGAACCACCACGACCACCATTCGCCGTGTCGGTACCGAAGGTCGTTACGACGAGGTCCGCGTTGCCGACCGCCGTTCGCCTGCCGTCGTCAGAGAGGACGTCGCCTGATGGGCTTCGCCGACATCCAGGCCCACGGTCTCGAGGGCATGGAGCACAACGTGCTCACCGGCCAGCTCGAGTCGTTCATCAAGTGGACCCGGGCTCGCTCGTCGTGGCCCGCCACGTTCGGTCTCGCCTGTTGTGCCATCGAGATGATGGCCGCCGGTGGTTCGCACTACGACATGGCCCGCCTCGGCATGGAAGTGTTCCGCGCTTCGCCCCGCCAGGCCGACATCATGATCGTCGCCGGGCGCGTCTCGCAGAAGATGGCGCCGGTGCTGCGTCAGGTCTATGACCAGATGATGGAACCCAAGTGGGTCATCTCGATGGGTGTGTGCGCGTCGTCGGGTGGCATGTTCAACAACTACGCCATCGTCCAGGGCGTCGACCAGATC
>JAHECQ010000075.1:0-1946 GCA_024641625.1 Acidimicrobiales bacterium
GCGAGGCGGCAAAGTACGCCATGGTCGAGGCGCTGGCCAAGAAGCTCAAGGGAGCAGCCGGAGCATCTCGGGCCATCGTGGACGCCGGTTGGGTTCCGTACTCCCAGCAGGTGGGTCAGACCGGCAAGGTCGTCAAGCCCGATCTCTACATTGCCTGCGGCATCAGCGGGGCCACCCAGCATCTGGTCGGCATGAAGGGCGCCAAGAACATCATTGCCATCAACAAGGATCCCGAGGCGCCGATCTTCGGTATCGCCGATCTCGGCATCGTGGGCGATGTCCACAAGGTCATGCCCGCCCTGATCGAGGCGCTCGAAGGGCGCTGAGTCAAGCGAGCTCCACCGGGTCGATCATCTAGACTCGACCCATGGCAACCGATCCCGTCACGCTCGACCGTCTCACCAGTGAGACGGTCGAGCTGCTTCAGGCCTTGATCCGAAACCAATGCGTGAACGACGGGGCCGTCACCTCAGGTCACGAGGATCGTTCCGCTCGACTGCTCCGAGACGAGTTGGAGTCGACAGGCGTCGATTTCCAGACGTACGAACTCGAGCCCGGACGTACCTCGCTGGTGGCCCGGTGGGAGGGCACCGATCCCTCGGCCCCGGCCCTGTGCCTCATGGGACACACCGATGTCGTGCCGGTCTCACCCGATGGGTGGCTGCGGGATCCCTTCGGCGGTGATCTCGTTCGCAACCAGAGGGGTGTCGAGGAAGTGTGGGGTCGGGGCGCGGTCGACATGCTGAATCTGACCGCATCGATGACGGTGGCCTTCCGCCATCTCCTGACGTCGGGGAAGCGATATCCCGGAGACATCGTCTACTTCGCCGTGGCTGACGAGGAGGCCGGTGGCAAGTACGGGGCTCAGCCGTTGGTGCGCGACGAATGGGACGCGTTGCGTTGCGACTGGGTGCTGACCGAATTCGGGGGCATCCCGGTGCATTCCCCCAAAGGGAGCACGATCCTGGTGACCACGGCCGAGAAGGGTGTGGGGTGGCGTCGATTGACGGTCAAGGGGTCGCCGGGTCACGGCTCGGCGCCGTGGGGAACCGACAACGCCCTGGTGAAGGCGGCCGAGGTCGTCCGGCGATTGACCGAGTACCGACCGACACCGAAGCTCGACGAGATGTGGGGAGCTCGGGTGCAGGCAATGGGGCTGCCCGAGGACCTCCACCGCAAGCTGCTCGATCCCTCGGCGCTGGGTGACGCGTTACACGAGCTGCCTCCTGAGGTGGCGCGTTACTCCCATGCGTGTTGTCACACGACCTTCAGCCCCAACGTGATCTCGGGCGGTGTGAAGACCAATGTGATCCCTGACAAGGTGGTGCTCGAGGTCGACATCCGCACGCTTCCGGGGGAGACGGGTGATGACGTGATGGCGCACCTTCGTACCGCCCTGGGGGACGCCATGGACTGGGTCGAGGTCGAAGTCATCCACGAAGACGCATCGACTGCCTCGGCCACCGACAATCCCCTCTGGTCGGCCCTGACGTCGGCGATGTCCGACGCCTATCCGGAGGCCAAGATCATCCCGAGCATCGTCACCGGGGGAACCGATGCACGGTTCTTTCGTCAGCGGGGTGCAGTTGCCTACGGTGCGGGTCTGCTGAGCAGCGAGGTCGACGGCGGGGAATTCTTTCGTCGGTTCCACGGCCACAACGAACGCATCGATCGGGAATCGTTGCGTCTCACGACCAAGCTGTGGCTCGATGTGATCGATCGCCTGTGGATCTGAGTTCGACCTCGCCGGGCGCAACCGGAGTGCCCGGCATCCGGATCTCTGGGTCCTGTGGGCGTTCCAGGACCAGCGGCCGGCGCCCCACCGCCTGAATTGGCACATCGACCGCTGCGCTGGTCGGGGCCGGCCACGAGACGCGGAGACTCAGGGGTCGGGCACCCGGCTCGCCGAGCACGAGCACTCGTCCATCGTCGAAGATCCGCAGTCG
>JAHECQ010000075.1:1956-12058 GCA_024641625.1 Acidimicrobiales bacterium
CATCGCGGCGCAGACCGAGCCTCGAGCCCGACGGCAGGGTGAGAACGACGTCGGCACCGTGCCCCATCGGCCCGGACCGGATCTCGGTTTGGTCGATGCAGAGGTTCTGATCGTTCAGCGTCAGCTCGATCGTGGGCCATGACGCCGTCCAGTTCTCGAAGGCCGACGAGCGCAGGCAGCCGAGCACCGGAGCGGTTTCGTCGCCGATGACCTCGGGCACGTGGTCGGGGAAGACCGAGGCCATCAGAGCACGCAGTTGCGGATGATCGAGCGATGTGCCGCTGAGGGCCACGTGATCGACCGACCGCGGTCGGCCTTGCCCGCCGAACCCGTCGACTCGAGGGTCGTCCGAGACCGGTTCGGACAGCAGCCGCTGAGCCTGGCGGAGCACGCCATCGAGACGGGCTCGTACAACGGAGGGATCATCGTCGCCGTCGGTACTGAGCGGTAGCGACACGAGCAGCCGACGGGCATCGAGATGGGCAATGCAGACCGACAATTGGCCGTGGTCGTTGTCGACCACGCACACGACACCCTCCTTCGGATCCTCGAGAGGGCCGAGCCAGTGGAGCAGGGAAGCCAGCGGTCGTTCGATGAGATGGTTCGAGGCGATCGGAATGCCTGCCGCCCTGAAGCCGTCCAGCATGGCACTGCGGCATTGCGGCCCGAACCCGGCAGGGATGACAACCCGGGGTGTCGAGGCCAGGAGGTCTCCGGTGGCCACTTCGGGGAACAGTGCTTGCGCGACGGCGGTGACGGTGTCGACAGCGGCGTCTTGATGTTCTCCCGCCAGTCGTTGGATCCGGTCGGTGATGCGTTCGCTCCGTCCCGAGCCCGACCACCGAAGCCACAGGCCGGTCTCGGCATGCGCTCCGACGGGAACGAGTCGGGCCTCGTGGCCATCGGCCAGCGAGCAGAACGACTGATGACGGCCGAGGTCGACACCGATGGCCACCGACACGGCTGGTTGGGTGGACAGGGGTTGCTGGGTGGGCACGGCTGACTCCCTGACGACACGGGCGGATCTCGGCGGGTTCGCTGACCACCAACCGTACTCGCGACGGAGGTCAGCCCCAATGGGGTAGCTTCCCCGGAGTCGGAATCTCGCCTGCGGACACAGGAGAAGCCTCCAATCGATGACCCTTCACACGCCGATCGTCGGGTCCCTGGCGTACGTCTGGGACCGCATCACCGACCGGGTACTGATGATCCATCGAGTGGCCCGGGCCGATGACGAGCACTTCGGGAAGTACAACGGTCTCGGAGGAAAGCTGGAACGGGGGGAGAGCGTGACGGAGAACCTGCGTCGCGAGCTTGCCGAGGAGGCCAATCTCGTGGTGCTCGAGGCGACGCTTCGCGGCACGGTGACCTGGCCGGGGTTCGGTGCCAACGGCGAGGACTGGTTGGGTTTCGTGTTCCTGGTCGACGCCTTCGAGGGAGAGATCCCTTCGCACAACCCGGAGGGATCGCTGTCGTGGGTGAGTCGCCGGCGCCTGCTCGCAGCCTGCTCGGAGGACGAGCACGAGCGAGCCTCGGCAGATCTGCCGATGTGGGAGGGTGATCGGTGGTTCGTCCCGCTGGTGTTCGACGATGATCCGCGGGCGTTCCATGGGGTGATGCCCTACCACCATGGACGGCCCACCGAGTGGCGATTCGAGCGTCTCGATTGACCGACCGGTGCAGCTCAGGCGGCCGATCGTCTGTCACCGGCCGGCAATATCGTCTGTCACTGGCCGGCAATAGGGTGTGATCGTGGGCCAGATCCTGATGACACGCTTCGGTCAGCCGGCATTGAACGAACTGGCCCGCGTCCTGGACCGGCGGGCCGATCCCTTGGCCCCGGCCTTGGTCGTCTGCAGCGGCCCGCTGGTAGCCGTCGGTACCCGACGTGCCCTCGGGGCCAAGCTCGGCGGCATCGCCGGCGTCGACTTCGTCACCACCGAGCGGCTGATCGAGGAGCTCAGCAGCGAACATCTGGCAACCCACGGTCAACACCCGGCCACCCCGTTGGAGCTGCAGGCGGCCGTCCGCGCCGAACTGGCGGAGCGGCCGGGCGGGTTCGGGGCGGTTGCCTCGCACCGCACCACCGAGGAACGGCTCCTGCGTCTCGATCGGGAACTCGTTGGTCTGCCTCGTCCGGTGTTGGGCGAGCTTCGCCGCACGAGCGGCCTCGCCGGCGATGCCCTGCGGGTGCTCGGTGCGGCAGCAGAACGGCTCGGTTCGGGTCGGCCGGGCGCACCCTGCGCCGGCTCGGAAGTCGTCGGTATTGCGCTCGAAGCACTGCGTCAGCTCCCCACGGGTGCCCGAGGCAGGGTCGTGGTCTTTCTCCCGGATCCGGTCCTGCCGGCAGAGGGACGCCTGCTCGAGTCGCTGGCTCGGCGTGAGGACTGCACCGTGCTCCTGGGCCTGACGGGCAACACCGACATCGATCGTCGCCATCTCGGACGAATCGCCGGATGGGGACTTCCTGCCCTGAACGCACCGGCCCAACTCGAGCCGTGCCAGGGAGTGCGGGTGCTCGAGGTCGCCGATCCGGAGGACGAGGTTCGCTCGGCGGTACGGGAACTCACGGCCCATGCCGCGGCGGGCACACCGCTGTCGCGTCTGGCGTTGCTCTACACCGCCGTCGATCCGTACGCCTCGATCATCCAGGAACACCTCGAGGCAGCCGAGCTACCGTTCTCGGCCACCGGCCATAGGCCGCTGGCTCGATCGCTGGCGGGTCGGACGATGTTGCGCCTGCTCGGGCTCGTCGAGTCGGGCATGGAACGAGCCGCGGTCATCACGCTCGTGGGCTCCGCGCCGTTGCGGTTGCCTGACGGACGTCCGGTCCCGGCGAGTCATTGGGACCGCCTCTCACGCCAGGCGGGCGTGGTCGACGATGACGATTGGGCGCCTCGACTGGGTCGCCTGGCCGATCATCTCGATGACCCGATCGATCGAGACGCCGCGATCTCGCTGGCTCATTTCGTGGCCGATCTCGCCACTCGTCTGCAGCCCGATCCCCTCCCGCACTCGTGGCAGGCATGGGCCGACTGGGGAAACGGCCTTCTCCGGTCGCTTCTCGTGCGCGGAACCGAGTGGCCCGAGGTCGAGCACGTCGGATTCGAGCGTGTCGAGGCCCTGCTCGATCGGCTGGGTGCACTCGACTCGTTCACCGGATCCGACACCGCCGGGTCGGTGCCGTCGTTTGCATCCTTCGCCGCCACGCTCCGGGCCGAGTTCGATGCCGCCGTCCTCCCGGGCCGGCCCGCCGGTCGGGGTCTCGTGGTGGCACCTCTGGGGTCGGTGGCCGGTTTGTCGTTCGATCGAGTGGCGGTCGTCGGGATGGTCGAAGGAGCCTTTCCTCGCTCAGGTCGAGAGGACTCCCTGCTGCCCGACCAAGTGCGGGCGCGCGCCGATGGGCTGCTCCTTCCCCGGTCGGAGCTGCCCCAGCTCGACGTGCGGGCGGCGGCCGCAGTGGCCGAGGCCGCGACGCATCGCGCGCTGTTCACCACGCCACGAGGCACCCTTCGAAGCCGTCGGAACGGTGCCTGGCCCCGGCTGCTCGATCCTCTGGTGGTCGAGCGGAGTTCGATCGCCTCACATCACCAAGGCCTGGTGATCCATGGTCGTCCGGCGTCGCTGGGCGATCTCGGGTTGCGCAGCCTGGTGGCGCACGTCGACGCCGGCGATCCCGTCGACACCCACCCGCTGGCGATGGGCACCGGGCCGTTGGCTGCGGGGCTTCGACGCGAGCGCGAGCGAGCCAAACCGTTCCTGAACGCCTTCACCGGTCGCCTGGCCGAGGGCATGGTGAACCCCACCGAGAGGGTCCTGTCGCCGACTGCACTCGAGAGCTATGCCGCCTGTCCCCGTCGGTACCTGTTCGAGCGAGTCCTGCGGCTGGCCGAGGACGAGCGCCCCGAGCGGGTGGCCGAGATCACCCCCCGCGACCGTGGCACGCTGATGCACCGTATTCTCGAGCGTTTCATCGGCGGCGGTGTCGAAGGTGGCAAGCTGCCCGCGCCCGGCGAGCCGTGGGGTGCGGAGGATGTCACCCGGATGTTGGCGATGCTCGATGATTCGGTCAGCGAAGCGGCCGAGCTCGGAGTCACCGGCGGGCGGGTGCAGACCGAGATTCTCCGACGTGACCTGCGTAACGAGTTGTTCGCCTTCATCGAGACCGACGATCAACTTCGTTCCGAGCGACGGTCGCGCCCTCACGAGGTCGAGTTGGCCTTCGGCTTCGAGCCCGAGCCTCCGGCGGTGGTGCGACTGGCCGATGGTCGTGAGTTGCGTCTCCGGGGGGTGATCGACCGTGTCGATCTGACCGACGACGACGGTCTCCTGGTCATCGACTACAAGGGCGGGTCCGACAGACCCTTCGCCAAGATGAACGAGGATCCACTCGCGGGTGGACGGCGGCTCCAGTTGCCGCTCTATGCTCGGATCGTCGCCGATCGACTCGAGCGTTCCGGTCCGCGCACTGCGCTCTACTGGCTGACGAAGTCGAACACGCTGAAGCCGATCGAGCTCGACGACGTACTCGATGCCGAACTGGAACAACATGTCGGCGCCGCGCTCGATGGCATCTCCGGTGGCCTCTTCCCCGGCGTGCCCGGTGGAACCTTGGGTTGGCCGCGCCTCACCTTCGAGAACTGCCGGTACTGCGATTTCGACCGGATCTGTCCCACCGATCGTCAACGGGAATGGGACGCAGTGGGACACGACCCCCAGCTGACACCGGTCGATCGTCTGCTCGGGCGGCCGGAATGAGTTCGGGCGAGCTGGCCGACGCCGTTGCGCGCAGGGTCGTCACGACCAGCCTCGACCGGAACCTGTTCGTCGAGGCCGGTGCCGGCAGCGGAAAGACCCGGTCACTGGTCGATCGGGTGGTGTCCCTGGTCCAGGCCGGGGAGCGGATCGAACAGATCGCCGTGATCACCTTCACCGAGGCGGCCGCCGCCGAGCTCCGGGTTCGGATCCGCGAGGCACTGCAATCGCGCGTTTCCCACGATCCGGACGGACGAGTGTCCGATGCGCTGGTGAACCTCGAGGTAGCACCCATATCGACCCTCCATGGCTTTGCACTGCGCATCCTGATGGAACATCCCGTCGAGGCCGGACTGCCACCAGGGTTCACGGTGGCCGACGAGATCAGCTCGCTGGTTGCCTTCGACCGGGCCTGGCAGGTCTTCTCCGGTCGGGTCGGCGACGATCTCGACCTGCTCGATCTCCAATCGTTGGCCAGTGCTCTGTCGGTACGTCTCCGGTCGTTTCGTGAGGTGGCAAGGCGTTTCGACGACAACTGGGATCTGCTCGAGGGCATCGAACTTCAGCCGCCGGAACCCGACGTCACCGTCGTCAGCCGCCTCCTCGACGACGTCATCTCGCTCGGAGACCTCGCATCGGGATGCATCGCCGCCGATGACAAGTTGGCCGAAGGAGTCCTTCGGCTGGTCGACCACGCCAAGCAGGCAACGCAGACCGACCGGATCGGACAACTCGAGCGACTGGGAAGTCTGCCCTGGCCCTCCGCCCGAATCGGACGAAAGGCCAATTGGCGCGTCGACCTCGACTCGGTTCGGAACAAGATCGCAGCCAAGCGTGTCGAGGTCGACGCCGAGATTGCGTCGCTCACCGATGTCGTTCTCCAACACTACCTGGCCCTCATCGCTGCGTTCGTCGGCGAACGCACCCAAGCCCGACGGGCCGAGGGCAGCCTGTCCTTTCACGATCTGTTGGTGCTCGCTCGTCGGATCCTTCGTTCCAACGAAACCGTGCGTCTCCGTCTCCATCAGCAATACCGCCGCCTGCTCCTCGATGAGTTCCAGGACACCGACCCGATCCAGATCGAACTTGCCGTCTTGTTGGCCTCGGCCTCGACCCCGGCGCAGCGCCCCTGGACGGAACTGGCAGCCGAGGTTCCAGCCGGCCGGCTGGTGGTCGTCGGTGATCCCAAACAGTCGATCTATCGATTCCGACGGGCCGACATCGGCGTCTACACCGACGCCGAGCGCGCCTTGGTCACCGAGACGACGCGGCTCGTCACGAACTTTCGCTCGGTGCCCGGGATCGTCGAGTTCGTCAACCACGTCTTCGAGCACGTCATCGGTGAGGGTGTCGCTGGTGCGCAGCCTGCGTATACCTCCCTGGCCAGTCACCGAGTTCCCGACGCTTCCTCGGGGGCCCCGGTCGTGGTGGTCGGCGGGCCGCACGAGAAGCTGTCCGCTGGAGAGATACGGGTCAGGGAGGCCGACGACATCGCCGCGGTCGTCTGCGCTGCGATGGCCGAGCGCTGGCCGGTATTGCGGGACGGTCAGTGGCGCGATCCGAGACTGTCGGACATCGCCATCCTGATCCCGTCTCGGTTGACGCTGCCCGCCCTCGAGTCGTCGCTGGCCACCGCCGGTCTCCCGTTCCGGCCCGAGACCAGCTCGCTGGTGTACGCGACCCAGGAAGTTCGGGATGTGCTCGCCGCAGTTCGCGCCGTGGTCGACCCAACCAGTTCCATAGACGTGGTGGCTGCGCTCAGGTCTTCGCTGTTCGCCATCACCGATCAGGAGTTGTTGACCTGGCATCTGGCCGGTCGAGGTTGGGACCCGAGAATCGATGGTCCGACGACCCCGCACAACGACGAGCGCCCCGATCTCGCCCGAATCACCGCGGCCTTCATGGTCCTGGACCGGTGGTACCGGGATCGCTGGTGGGTCGAGCCGTCGGAATTCATCGATCGGGTGATCCGCGAACGAGCCCTCCGCGAACAGACGCTGGCGAAACTTCGCCCGAGGGATCACTGGCGTAGATACCGTTTCCTGACCGAGCAGGCTCGAGAGTTCACTGCCTCCGTGGGCGGCGACCTCCATGACTTCGTTCAGTGGGCCGACATCCAGGCGAGCGATGCAGCCCGTGTCAGTGAACCCATTCCGGCGGAAGCCGACGATGAGGCCGTTCGCATCCTCACCATTCACGGATCCAAAGGGCTCGAATTCCCCATCACGATCCTCGCCGGTGCCAGCACCGAGGATCGTCGGGGCGCCCGCGGCCCCGTGGTGCTGTTTCCTCCGGGCGAGGCGCCCCAGGTGAAGTTGCGGGCCGACAGCGCCACGGCCGATTTCGATGTCCACGCGTCGGTCGAAGAGCTGCTCGATCGCAACGAGCGGATACGTCTGCAGTATGTCGCCGCAACCCGCGCTCGGGATCGCCTCGTGGTCAGCGCCCATCACAAGGCCGGTCGAGACAGCATGGGTCTTCGGTTCCATACGGTCCTCGACGGTCGGCCGGACCTGTGGACCCGCTTCGAGCGCTCGGGCGACGAGCGCTACGACAATCAACCCCCGACCCAGCTGCGCTTGGCTCCCGGCAACTTCGAACTCGAGCGTTCGGTCTGGGAGGAGGAACAGCAACGACTGATGGCGACCAACCGCGCAGCGCTGACAAGGTCGGCGACCTCGATAGCGCAGGCATTGGTGACCGATGCCGGTTCCGGCGTCGACTCCGCTGATCGCGCCGAGGAGGAGCAGCGGCCCTGGCGACGTGGGCGTGCCGGTACCGCCATCGGCTCGGCCGTGCACGCGGTCCTGCAACGCGTCGACCTGATCGGTGGCGACAACCTGGATGGCCTGGCCCGGCTCCACGCCGAGCGGGAAGGCATTGGTGGGCTTCACGCCCGGGTGGGTGAGCTCGTGCGGGTCGCGCTGGCGTCGCCCACCGTTCGCCAAGCCACCACATGCCGTCATTGGCGCGAACTCCATGTGGCGGTGCCCTACGGTGAAAGCCTCCTCGAAGGCTATGTCGACCTGCTGTTCGAGACCGACGAAGGGTTGGTGGTGGTCGACTTCAAGACCGATCCGATCCGTTCGGCGGCCGACGCCGATCGTTTGCTGTCGTCCTACCGCAACCAGGGAGCGGCCTACGCCCTGGCCCTCGGCGCGATCAGCGGCCGTCCGGTGATCGACTGTCGGTTCGTGTTCCTGGCCGGGGTCGCTCCCGAAGGGCCGGCTGCGCTCGAGCGGTCTATTCCGGACCTCGTTGCGGCGATGAGTGAGATCGGTGACTACCTTCGGGCAACATGAGGCCTGCCGTGTCCCGTTTCGCCGCCGGCTGTTGTTGGTCGGTGTTCCTCGTCGCCTTCGCCGCCTGCTCCCCGCCCGGGGTCAACACTGCTGCGACGACGACTCGGTCGTCCACCACCGAAGTGGCCGCGACTTCCCCGTCCACCACTTTCCCGTCCACGACTTCCCCGTCCAGGCCCGGGGTGACCACCGACGTGTCTCCCACCAGAGGTCCGATCGTGCTGGGATTCGCCGGCGACACCTCGTTCACCGATGGTCTGGATGCTCGTGATCCCTTCGGGGCAGTGACCGACCTGCTGAGCAAGCCCGATTTCATGCTGGTGAATCTGGAGACCGCCGTGGCTGCACCGGACATCGGCCGAGCGCCTGTCGCCAAACCGTTCTTGTTTCGCTCGCCGCCGGCCTCACTCGACCTGTTGACTGCTGCAGGGATCGATGCCGTCTCCCTGGCCAACAATCACACGCTTGATTTCGGACCCGAAGCGCTCGAACAGACGTTGCTCGAACTCGACACGCGTTCCATTCCTCACGTGGGGGCCGGTGTCGATGAACGCGCCGCGTACGAGCCATTGATCGTCGAGGTCGGCGACTGGAGGGTTGGCATCGTGACCCTGTCACGTGTGCCCTGTGA
Organism: Acidimicrobiales bacterium; assembly: GCA_024641625.1. Lineage (GTDB taxonomy): Bacteria > Actinomycetota > Acidimicrobiia > Acidimicrobiales > SZUA-35 > JAHECQ01. The sequence continues at coordinate 10,645 of JAHECQ010000075.1, forward strand.
TTGGTCGGCCTCGGGGGAGAACGTACGACCGCAGGTTGCCTGGGCGTGCCCGCCCTTCGTCGAGCTCGCTGATGCGGCAATCGCCGAGGCGCTCGAGGAGTCCGATGTCACGATCGTCATGGTTCACGGAGGACAAGAGGGCGTTCTCTGCCCATCATCGTTCATGGTCGAACTCAACGAGCGATGGGCCGGCCTGGGCGTCGATCTGGTGGTCAATGGTCACCCCCATGTGGTGCAGGGCATGTCCTCGGTCGGGTCGACCCTGGTAGTGAACTCGACCGGCAACTTCGCCTTTCCGCCGGCAAGAAGCGTCAGCGCGAACAGTGGCATCTTCCTGGTGGAGATCTCGGAGGGACCGCAGCCAGGTCCGGCGGTGCTCGAACTACGAGTCGAGCCGGTGCGCGCTGTCGGCGGCGTGGTGACGCCGGCCACGCCAGAGGAGACCGTCGACATCTTCGATCAGATCAACGCAGTGTCGAGCGGATGGAAGCTCGACGAGTTCGGCCGGGCCCGTCGTGCTCCGGAGCATCCGGGGACCTGTGGCTGAGCGCCCAGCGGTCAGGACTATGCAACCAGGACCCTGGCGGGTGCGTGGGACGGCAGCCGGCCGGCGGCCTGGCGGCGAGTCAACTCGGCCCGACCCTCGGGGCAATCTGCGGCAAAGGGGCACCAGCCGCAAAGTACACCAGGCTTGGCGTCGAACCGATCCGATGAGCACGCAGCCTCGATGCCTTCCCAGGTGGCGGCCAACTGCGCGGCGGCGGTTTCGATCTTGGGTGTGGTGACGGTCACCTCGAGGATCTTCTGCCCGAGGTAGAGCAGCCGGGCTCGCTCGGGTTGCTCACCCTGGATCTGCTCGAAGGCACCGGCATAGAGCAGCACCTGTTGCATCTTGTCATTCCGCCACCGCGCGCCGGGAAGCGCGCCCGACTTGTAGTCGCTGATGATCAGCCGGTCGTCGATTCGGTCGACGCGGTCGATGATGCCGAGGAAGGGAACCCCCCCGAGCTCGGCGGTCACCTTCTGTTCGGTCGCCAGGACGTCGACCGAGGCTGGATCTTCGAGATGCCACAGCCCGGCCACGGCGAGCCAGGCCTGCCAGCGGAACGATCGAGCCTCGGGATCGGTGAGCTCGAGGGCGAGAAAATCGGGGTCGGTCTCGACCGCCGGCCAGAGCTCGCGGGCGATGCGCTTGGCTTGTTCCTGGGTGCGGTCGATTGGCTGGAGGAGGCACAGGGCCTCGAGGACCTCGTGGACGAAGGTTCCGACGATGGCGGCTTGACCTGATGGTTCGGGGCGACGCTCGACATATTTGAACATCCACCGTCGCGGGCATCCATCGAAGACGCCGGCCGACGACGGCGAGAGGTAGGGGGGCAAGTCGGCCATGCCATTGATCATGCCCGGTCGGTGT
>JAHECQ010000498.1 GCA_024641625.1 Acidimicrobiales bacterium
ACCGGCCCAACAGCTGCTCGGCGTGCTCGTAGTGACCGTTGAAGGCGAGGGAGCGGATCGCCATCCAGTGGGCGTAGAAGCGGGTCACGATCGGCGCCAACTCCCAGTGATCGAGGCTCGCCACGAACTCGTCGACATCAGCGACGAAAAGGCCACCCTCGTTGAAGTCCATGTGGGGAGGGAAGACGAACCGGTCGGACGGCAGCGGCTTCCTCGCCCGGATCGTTCTCCAGCCGCGCTCAATCGACTGGTCAATCGTCTCGCTCACTCGGCCGCGACCGTCGTTGCGGTCGAGCTCATCGAGAAGATCACCAGTCGCGCCCCCAACCTTCGCGGCATCGTGCAAGCGAGCGGCCATTTCGCCCGACTCCCGTTGTGAGACGTGCTGGCCCCCGACCGTGACCCGCAACCCGCTTTCCCAGTCCTGGTGGTCGATGAACCAGTCCATGGCAACCAGCGCGTCGGGCAGATATTCGGCGAGCCGCTGCGAGGCTTCTGCTTCGTCGGGGCCGAGCGTGCGCAGCGTGAGCGCTGCGACCGTCGTGGCCATGTAGTCGGCGTGGCGTTTGCGGGTGATGTCTGACAGCCCCTGATGTTGCAGGTGCTCGCGACCGTAAGCGCGCATCGTTTCCAACATCCGGTAGCGGGTGGTGCCGTCCACTGCCGTAGAGCGTTGGAGCAGCGAGCGATCGACCAGCTGCGGCACCACGTCGACCACGTCGAAGTCATCGACACCGTCACCACCAGCGACGGCTCGTGCAGCTGACAGATCGAAGCTCGCCGGGAACACCGACAACCGGTCGAACACGGCCTGCTCGACGTCGCTGCACAGGTCGTAGGACCAGTCGAGCGTGCCTCGCATCGTCTGGTGCCGCTCCATCCGCGAGCGACGGCCACCCACGAGCATCCGGAATCGTTCTTCCAGGTTCGTCACCAATTCGAGCGGGGTCAGCGCACGAACACGGGAGGCGGCCAACTCCAATGCCAACGGCAACCCATCGAGGCGTTGGCACAACTCGGTGACCGCGCGCCGCTGATCCTCATCCATCATCAGGTCGGGCGCTTCGTCCCGGGCGCGCTCCAGGAACAGTCGCTCCGCTTCATCGGGCGGCAACGACGGCACGGGCACCAACCGCTCGCCGCGCACCATCAACGGTTCACGGCTCGTGGCCAACACCACGACGTTCGGGCATGCAGCAACGATGCGTTCGACCGCGTCAGCGGCTGCGCTGAGCACGTGCTCGCAGTTGTCGACAATGATCAGCAGGCGCTTCTGGCGCAGACGAGCCACGAGATGGTCGACCACATCACCATCGGGCGGTGCGGCCATGCCCAGCCCTGCAGCGAAGGCAAACGCCACCGCCTCCTCCACGGTGACCATGGCCAACTCCACGATCCAGCACCCGTCGGTGAACGTGTCGAACACGGCCACGCCGGTCTCGATCGCCAGCCTTGTCTTGCCGGTGCCACCCACACCGATCAAGGTGACGAGGCGATGGTCGTCCAATTCCTCCACCAGCGACTTGACCTCGTGGGATCGGCCCACGAATGTCGACAACTCCACGGGCAGATTCCCGATCATCGGTCGTGGAGTGCGCAATGCGGGGAATTCCCCGGACCCGACCTGGAAGATCCGTTCTGGTGTCTCCAGACCCTTCAACTGGTGCTCACCGAGATCGACCAGGTCGAGGGCCGACAGAAGTCCAGCCGTCGCCGACGACACCAACACCTGCCCGCCGTGCCCGGCATCCATCACCCGTGCCGCCCGGTTCAGCGTCGGGCCGAAATAGTCACCGTCACGCGACTCTGCCTCGCCGGTGTGCAACCCCATCCGAACCGGCAGCGCCAACTCTGACTGCATCTCGGTTGCGGCAGCCACCGCCTCCGGTGCCGACGCGAAGATCACACACATCCCGTCACCGGTGTGCTTGAACACCACGCCACCGTGACGCGTCACCGCTGAACGAATCAGCTCGTCGTGCGCAGCCAACGCCTCCGCCATCGACCCGCCGTCACGCTGCCAACGCTCCGTCGAACCCTCGATATCGGTGAACAGGAACGTCACCGTGCCCGTCGGATTCTCACTCATGCAGCCCCCTCCACTCGACGCTCAGTCTCCCACACGCCCAACCCAACCGAACCCGGCCGCGCACAAACATGAACGCCGGGTGACATGAGCTCCCGCACCCACCGACTGCCACACCCCTCGGCGTCAAGCGTGGTGCTCGGCGTCGCGTCTCACCAGCTCGAGGTCGGGGCGCCCCCGTTCCGACTAGCACGGCTGTCGACCACCCGCCGGCCGGATCGTGGGCGTGACGACCTCGACAATCGCCACCTGATCGTGTCGGCGCCGGGCCGGTTGAACCCGCATCCAACATCGGCACACATTGAGGGCCCCCGACCTCCGGTGCGCTCAGGTCGGGGGCTCTCTCGCGTTCGACGCGCTCCTTCCGGCGTGGTCGTCCCCCTTGTGCTAGGGGCGACCGGGAATGGCTTTGCCGCCGTTCAATCCAACGCAGTTGTAGAACGTGTTGAACGCTGGCAGCGCAGCTCCAGGTTCCGCCGTCACTTCATCCTCGTAGTGCGGCGTCTGCGTAATGCCCGGCCCGCTCTCCGGGAAGCCGTGCAGGCTGACGCCGTCCTCTAGGCCTGAGTACGCGCAGGCCGACGTCGATACGTCGTGCCTACCGATTGGCGTCTGGGACGGCTTGTTCGGGTTCGGATTGTCGATCGTGCCGGTCACCTCACCAGCGAACGCCGAGCCGGCGCTCACACCGACCACCGAGGCGCTGCAGAGCAGCGCCGCAACGAGAGTCTTCTTCATGATGTCCCCAATCTGTTTGGGCGGACGAGCAACCCCCATCTGGGCTCGGTTCCGCTCCCTCGTCGCCACTACGGGCAACAGGGACATCAACCGTGCGCCTTCGCGTTGACGATGTCAAGGCGCCGATCGTCACACCCCCTCGTCAAGATCGACCGGGTGACCGACAACCCGACACCCGAAGACCTCGAGCAGCTCGCCCGCTCGGTCGCCATGTCCGGTGAATCTGAGAATGACTCTCAGAGCGTGTTCGTGTTACGGCACGCTGTTCGGTCGTGCTGCTGAACATTGACGATCTCCACCCTCGCTGGCACCGGGACGCCGCCTGCCGTGGCGACGATCCCTCGGACTGGGTGATCGAGGACGTCAAGTCGAGTAGACGCAAGCTCACTCACTG
>JAHECQ010000499.1 GCA_024641625.1 Acidimicrobiales bacterium
GGATCTGGCGGCCCGGAAGATGCTGGCGCTGGCAGTGCACGATGTGCTGGCCGATTTGTCCGATCGCGAGGCGGAGGTGGTGAAGCTGCGGTTCGGTCTCGAGGACGGCCGTCCTCGGACGCTCGAGGAGGTCGGCAAGGAATTCGGCGTGACTCGGGAGCGGATTCGCCAGATCGAGTCGAAGACCCTGGCCAAGCTTCGCCATCCGCTACGGAGCGACCGGTTGCGCGATTACCTCGACTGAGGGTTTCGTCGTCGGCGGTGTTTCCTGAACGGAGGTGTTTCCTGAACGGAGGTGTTTCCTGAACGGAGGTGCGACCGTTCACCGAAACGCTTTGCTATCCTCATGTTTTCCCCGATCCGGGGTAGCTCAGCTGGCAGAGCACCGCACTGTTAATGCGATTGTCGTGGGTTCGAGCCCCACCCCCGGAGCCAAAGCAGCCGTCGGCTGGAACACTGGCGGCATGAGTGTCGCTTCCCCCGCTTCTGCCGACCTGCTGATCAGGAATTCGCTGCTGTTGGCCACGGTCGACGCTGATCGACGGGAGATTCCCGGTGGTTGGGTGGCCATCGACCAAGGTCTGGTGGTCGGCCTGGGGGAGCGTGGGTCGGAGCCCGACGCTCGCCGAACCATCGACGCGGCGGGCTGTCTGGTGACGCCCGGGCTGATCAACACCCATCATCACCTCTACCAGAACCTCACCCGCTCGTACTCCCCGGCGCTGGAAGGCAACCTGTTCGGGTGGCTCACCACGTTGTACCCACTCTGGTCACGCTTGGACGAGGAGGCTGCCTATGTGTCGGCGTGGGTCGGTCTGGCCGAGTTGGCCCTGGGCGGCTGCACGACCTCGACCGATCACTTGTACGTGCATCCCCGGGGCTCAGGCGATCTGATCTCGGCCGAGATCGCCGCAGCCCGCGAGATCGGCTTCCGGTTTCATCCCACGAGGGGCTCCATGTCGCTGTCGGAGAAGGACGGCGGGCTACCGCCCGACTCCGTCGTCGAATCCGAGGACGTCATCCTGTCCGAGTCCGAGCGGTTGGTGGCCCGTCATCATGATCCCTCCCATGGGGCGATGGTGCGAGTGGCATTGGCCCCGTGCTCTCCGTTCTCGGTCACTCAGGACCTGATGCGTTCGACCGCCGAACTCGCCGAACGGCTCGATGTGCGCCTGCACACGCACCTGGCCGAGGATCCTGGTGAGAACGACTTCTGCCTCGAGATGTTCGGGTGCCGACCGATCGACTACCTCGAGCGGGTCGGTTGGGCCTCGGATCGGTCGTGGGTCGCTCATTGCGTCCATCCCGATCCGGCCGAGATCAAACGCCTCGGGGCATGGGGCACCGGCGTGGCCCACTGCCCGAGCTCCAACATGATCCTCGGGGCCGGCCTGGCGCCCATCGCCGAGATGCTGGCCGCCGGCGTTCCCGTAGGCCTCGGCTGTGATGGCTCGGCCTCGGCCGATGCGGCCTCACTGTGGCTGGAGAGCCGGACGGCGATGCTGCAGGGTCGGCTTCGGGCTGGGCTTGCCGGTCAGCTTCCCGGAAGCTTCGGGGCCAGACAGACGCTCGAGATCGCCACCAGGGGCGGAGCTGCCTGTCTCGGCCGCCATGGTGAGCTGGGGGAGTTGCGTGTTGGTGCGGTGGGCGACGTCGCGATCTGGGGTCTCGACGACGTCCGGTACGCCGGCAGCTTGATCGATCCGATCGAGGCTTGGCTGCGGTGCGGGCCCACGTCGGCCCGGCACACCATCGTCGCCGGGCGGGTCCTGGTCGACAACGGGCAGTTCGTCGATACCGGCCTCGAGCAGAAACTCGCTGATCACCGGCGGATAGCGACGGCGATGCAGGCCGACTGAATCAAGACGGTTGCGGTGTCGTCGTGCTGGCCTTCATCCTGGGGCCGGCGTGACGCTACCCTCGGCACCTATCGGGGCCTGTAGCTCAGTGGTGAGAGCAGGCGACTCATAATCGCTCGGTCGTGGGTTCGAGCCCCACCAGGCCCACCAGCAGGCAATAGGCTCCATTGGCCGTTGCCGACGTCGCAGCACTCGAGAATGGCGATCTCGTCGCTGTGTCCCTCGATGCTGAAGTCGTGGCTGCAATGATCACCGAGTGCCTCACCGTTGAACGTCCTCAAGCCCCTGCGCATCGTCGGCTCGTTGCGGAGCTGTTCGCTGATCTGGTCGACTACCTCCTTGACCTCTACGGTGCCGTGTGACCCGCCTGTTGGCTGTCGCCGATGCGTCGTTGGAACGGAGCTACTCTCGGCACCACGGACCGGGTTGGACGAAGGAGAGCGTCGTGGGGATGAGGAGACGGTTGAGAAGCTATGCCCGGGCCTATTTGCGAAACGAGGCGCGGTGCAGACCCAGCGTGTCGAAGGTTCCCTCCGAGTGGTACGGGTCCGCTTACGGGGGCTTCTTCGTCAGCCCTCCTCACGTTCCCGATGGCGCGATCGTGTACTCGTTCGGGGTTGGAGAGGACATATCCTTCGACGTGGCGATGATGTGGCGTCATCACGCGAAGGTGTTCGGCTTCGACCCGACACCCAAGTCCATCGCATGGGTCGAGAGTGAGCTGCGTGCAAAGGATTTCCACTTCTCCCCATTTGGCCTTCATACCGAAACCGGGTGGGTCGAATTCGACCTGCCGGAGAACCCCGCCAACGTCTCCGGCTCGGTCTCCCAAATCGAGAATCCCCGATTGACGGGGGATTCTGTGATGGTCGAAATGCGATCGTTTGCTGACACCGTTGCGCTCTTCGACCACACTCATATCGATGTCCTGAAGATCGACATCGAAGGTTCTGAGTTTCTGGTGATGCCTGACGTGCTGGCTTCGCCTGTGCTTGTCGATCAACTCCTCCTGGAAGTACACGGTCGGTACTTCCGAAACGGTCGACAGATGACGGACGAACTGGTCTCGTCCATCCGCGACGCAGGCTATGAACTCTTTGGCGTCGGGGAGTCCCTGGAGGAGCTTTCGTTCATCAGGCGCGATCTTCTTCCTTCCTGAAGTCGGCACGGTCGGCAAGCCGATTCTCGCCCCGCTCGCTTGTCGCCGCGGTCTCCGGAGCGACCAAACGGTACGCCAGGCGGCCGATCAGGTGCCTCGACATCTGAACTGCAGAAACGCAGGGGCGTGAGTCCGCCGTGTACGGTGCCGAGATGATTCCCTGGCGATCGCTCGACTCTGCAACCAGGATCGCAGTCAT
>JAHECQ010000076.1 GCA_024641625.1 Acidimicrobiales bacterium
TTTCAGGGACAACGTCGCGTCAATGGTACGACCCAAGCTGACCGCCGCCGGGGCAGCCTACGTGGCGTGTCTCGAGACCATCGCCGGTGGCAATCCGGGCGAATTCACCATCGGTTCTCGCTGGGACTCGCTCGACAAGGCGTTCAGCGCGCTCAGCGATTTCTACTCGGATGCCGACGTGGTGGCCGCGTTGAAGGCCTCACCGGTCGAGCCGGTCGGAAGGGTGGTGACCAGCGTCGAAGGTGAGCAGGGCGACTGCAACGGAACGTACGCTGTCATGGTTGCCGGAATGTTCAGTTCCCCAGACCCGGCCCGCATGGGCGATTTCGTCGGGGACATGTTCGCCTTGGTCGGTTCGCACGGGTGTCGCGGGGTGCGTCTGCTGCGGATACTGGCCGGCGGTGAGCAGACGGGCGGCTACGGAACGTTCGTCTACACCGATTCGGTCGACTCCTTCTTCGAAGCGATGAAGGCCACCTACAGCGACAAGGCAATGATGAGCCACTTCGCTGACATGGGTATCCGAATCGTGGGCCGGTCGATCTCCATCGCTCACTGACCTCCACGCCGGCAGTGAACTAGCCGGCCGCCTCGACCCGGGCCGAGGTCTTCGCCACCGGAGTCAAAGAGGCGCCGGTCACTGCCATCGGTGTTCACGGTCTAGATCTCCCAGTTGGTCCGTGAAGCGGGTCGTCAGCCGCGTTCGGGCCCATGGGAGCTGACACCCGATGCGCAGAACAGGACCAGGGACCATCGGCCAGGATCGGCAACCCCTCGACCTCCAAGATCGGCTCGCAACCCAGGGCGCATCCTCAGCCACGCTTCATCGTCGCAATGTGCTCTGGCTCCCGACCATCACCGCGGTCATCTACGGACTCGCCGTCTTCGTCTTCGCGCTCGTTGGCGCAGTCTTCGGTGACGAAGGCGGATCATGGGACGAGGCCCTCTTGGTGGCGGTGGCCAATTTCGCGTTCGTCTGGGTGGTGGCCCTCATCTTCACCGCCGTCATCCGACGATTCCGGAAACACTGATCCCACCTCGAGCGCCATCACCCGGTAACGACCACACCCCCAGTCGGCGCTGAGGACGCAAGCAGTGTTGCCGGTGAGTGAGCGCAAGTGGGGCCGGCTTCGAAGTCCTCGATACCCCAACAACGCCAGGGCCGTTGTGGCGAATACACCCATTGCCGATTGCCGTCTACTGGCCACACACTGGTAGCGGGCGTTCTGTCGGCAGCGCGGGTATGAGTCCGAATCGGCGGCGCACCGGAGAGAGGGCAGCGGTCGGGTCACGTCCGATGCGATCGTCGAAGGAGACCTATGAAGACCAGAGCACTCACGTCTGCAGATGTGGCCGAAGTGATCCTCGCCGTCGGCATCGATCGCTTCTATGACGAGTTGGTCGAGTCGATGACCGAGGCGTTCGCCGGCTACGACCCGGCGGTGACGATGGCACGCACTCGTGATGGCTTTCACTACGAGAAGCCGGACCTCGGCCTGCTGGAGTGGATGCCGACGATGCGGCTGGGTTCGTTCGCGTGCGTGAAGACCGTGGGCTACCACCCAACGAACCCCGTCCAACGTGGTCTGCCCAGCGTGGTGTCGACAACCGCCCTGTACGACACTGCCACCGGCGAGCTGGTTGCGCTGGCCGAGTCCACGTTGCTCACGGCGTTGCGTACCGGGGTGGCGTCAGCCATTGCCTCCGACATCCTGGCGGCCGACCGTGCTCTGGTCGTGGGGGTGATCGGATGCGGGGCCCAGGCGGTGACCCAGCTTCATGCGCTCAGCCGAGTGCGCCGGATCGACGAGATCCTGGCCTTCGACGTCGACCCATCGGTCGCCGCCACACTGGAGCGACGACTCGGGCTCTCGTTCCCCGTGACGGTGATCGACGAAGTCCGCCGGAGAACCCTTCTCCGTGATGTCGATCTGTTGGTCACCTGCACCTCGGTGGACATCGGCGCCGGACCCGTCGCCACCGACACGGAGTCGCGGCCGTGGGTGCACGTGAATGCGATCGGTGCCGACTTCGCCGGCAAGACCGAGCTGCCGAAGGCCTTCCTCGACCGCTGCGCCGTGTTCCCCGACAACCTCGACCAGTGCCTGGCCGAGGGCGAATGCCAGCAGATCGACCCGGCGTCCATTGTGGCCTCGCTGCCCGAACTGGTTCGCGACGCCGAACGGTTCCGCTCCTACCAGGACACGCCGACGGTGTTCGACTCGACGGGCTGGGCCCTCGAGGATCAGGTCGTGCTCGAGGTTCTGCTCCGGCACGCGTGCCGCCTGAACGTGGGAAGCTCGCTGGAGCTGTCGACCAAGCCGGCCGACCCATACGACCCCTACGAGACCCTGCGACGGTGAGGGGGCTCGCCCCGGTTCAGGGCCGGACCTCGTAGTAGTTGTTCATGGGGTGTGGAAGGTCGATGCGCCGAAAACGGGTGAAGCCGGCCGACTCGACCAGCGATTGCATGACCGGTTCCGGCAGTCCGAAACAGCCGCATCCTGCTCCTCCCTGCTCGGACATCCCTGACTGCAGACAGCCCATCACCGACGAGGCGTAGCCGGTCACCGCCAGCGGGTGCGCCAGGTTCTCCTCGAAACTGCCGCGGCCGGCCGGATCGACGATCAGCCACGATCCCTCAGGTGAGAGCGCGTCGTGGATCGCCTTGGCCATGGTGTCGGGACGGGTCATGTCATGGAGGCAGTCGAAGGTGGTGATCAGGTCGTAGCTGCCGTCGTCCGGCAGGCCGCCATCGCGGGCGTTGAAGAAGCTGACGTTCGAGACGCCGGCCTGAATGGTGTTCTCGCGGGCGCGGTCGAGTGCCAGCGGAGCGATCTCGAAACCGTGGAAGGTGGACTGGGGGAAGGCCTTCCCCATGGCGACGAGCGCCACGCCGCTGCCGCAGCCGACGTCGGCCACCTTGGCCCCCGCCTCGAGTCGTGCGACGACGCCGTCGAGGAGGGGGAGGAGTCGGGGCACGAGGACCTGCTCGTACCAGGGTCGAAGCATGCGTTCCATGTAGTGGACACGCTCGGGAGTTCCCCCTCGCTCGGCATCGGCCCAGGACACGCCGATGCCGGTTCGGAACGACCGGGGCAGCTCGGCGAGGAGAGCGGTGCGTTGGGGAAGGCCGTCGAACAGACGGGCCATGCACCGCAGGTCATCCTCCTCGGCGAGGACCACGCCGGCTTCGGGCGAGAGCTCGAACAGGCCCTCGCTGTGGTGGTCGAGGATTCCGCTCGCGACCTGCGTGTACAACCACTCCCGGACGAACCGTTCGTGGAGGCCCGCTCTCGCAGCGACCTCCTCGCTCCGCAGCGGCCCCTGACCGTGCATCGCTCGATAGAGGCCCAGTTCGTCGCCCAGATAGATCATCCCGGCGACGAGGGCTCCCTCGTAGATGCCGTTGACCTTGCGTGCCAGTGTCTTGAGCTTCGCCTCGTCGAGCATGTCTCACCTCTCGTCCCTCGGATCGTTTCTCGCTGCCCGCTCGAGTCCGATCTTCGGGCACGAGGTAGTTCTTACCACTACGCTGCCTCCCAGGCCCGATGAGCCGGTTCGGGCGTTGAAGGGGGACGATCGTGACGATCTCGGTCAGGCCATTGACAGTGCACATAGGTGCCGAGGTGAGTGGCATCGATCTGCGGGATCCCAGCGATGCCGAAGTCAAGGAGATCGACGATCTCCTGCTCGAGTACCTCGTGTTGTTCTTCCGGGATCAGGACCTGAGCACCGACGAGCACGTGGCGTTCGGTCGCCGATTCGGTGACCTCCATCTCCATTCCGTCGCCGGAGCACACCCGGATCATCCGGAGATGATCATTCTGGAGAACGACGAACGCCGGCCGCCGAACATCGATGCCTGGCACAGCGACGTGACGATGGATGTCGATCCGCCGATGGGCTCGATCCTGCGGGCCGTGGACGTGCCGGCGGTGGGCGGTGACACGATCTGGGCCTCGATGTACGCGGCCTACGATGCTCTGCCACCGGCCATGCAGCGGATGTGCCGGGACCTGACCGCGGTGCACCAGTATCCCGAATCCTTCCGCAAGGGAATCCTGCGTCAGGAGGATGGTTACCGGCGACTCGAGGAGTACGACCGGGTGCACCGCCCGGTCGAGCACCCGGTTGTCCGGCGCCATCCGGTGACGGGCCGCTATGCCCTGTTCGTCAACTCGACGTTCACCAAGTACATCAAGGGGGCCGGTCGCAAGGAAGGGGCCGCGATACTCGAGCTGCTGCTCGATCACATCGCCACCCGGCCCGAGTTCCAGGTTCGCTTCAAATGGGAGAAGAACTCGGTGGCGTTCTGGGACAATCGCTGCACCCAGCACTACGCAGTGGCCGACTACTTCCCACAGCACCGGTTGATGCAGAGGGTCACCATCGCCGGGGACCGTCCGGTCGGCTGATCGGATGCCGACCGGCCCATCGATCACGTCGCTCGACCAGTGACCGTGCCCGGTCAGGCCAGGAGGGCGTTGCCGTAGGCCATGGCCGCGGCGTCCCAGGTGAGGATGGCGTGGGAACGGGCAGCGTTGACGTCGCGCCAGAGTCGTTGCATCGGCTCATCGACCGTCAGGGCCGAGCCTCCGCTCGCTTCGTAGAGACGGTCGACCGCCTTGGCTGCCAACCGAACGCCGTAGGACGTGTCGCGGCCGATCGACGCAACCTCGACCGGATCGGGTGCTTCTTGTGACGACAACCGGTCGAGCCGCCTTGCCGCTTCGAGCAGGACGACCTCGGCGGCATTGGTATCAGCCGCCGACTCTGCCAGCCGGAGCACAGCAGCAGGATCGCCTCGTTGGCTGGATTGCCTGGCCACGATGACGTGGGTGTCGAGACGCTCCTGGAACCGCCTGAGGGCAGCTTTCGCCGCCCCGATTGCCGGCGCGGCGAGCACAATGGCGGCCGTGGCCCGGAACGGCGCTCGATACAGCGTGGTCGTTCGGTCACGTTGGCCGGGTGCGTTGCCGGCCATGGCCATCGAAGTAACCAGGACCCGATGACTCGGGACCCGCAAGGGGTGATCGATCACGATGTCCTTGCTTCCCGTGCCCCTGAGGCCTGCAACGTTCCAGGAGCCATGGTCGATATCCGCCTCGGAAGCGGGGAACAGGCAGATGACCGGCTGCGGCGCCTCACCATGGAATTCGGCGATGCCTCCGACCCCCAGCCAATGCGCATGATCACACCCCGACGCAAAGGAGAACCGGCCCTCGACGAGCACATCGTCGCCGTCGACGACCAGCGGGTTCTTCGCAACGATGGAGGCGCTGATGAGGTGACTCGGGTCGTCCCAGAACTCCCGCTGACCTTGTTCGGGGAAAAGGGAGGCCATCCAGTTGTGAGCACTCCAGACCGCAGTGCACCAGGACGCAGCCATGCAGTATTCACCGACGGCGGCCACCACTCGCATGTGGGTCTCGATCGAGTCCTGCGCGCCACCGAAATCAGCCGGCTGCATCGTTCGATGAGCTCCGAGATCGCGGATCTCATCAGCCGTCTCGGGGGCAAGCGCGCCCGTCACGTCAGCGTCGGCAGATCGGGCGGCCCAGGCCGGCCCCGCGTTGTGAATGGCGCTCAGCAGCGGTTCGACGGCCATGACACGCACCCTGTGACTTCGACCGGGCCGACGCCGGAACCCTCGAGCTCATCTCGTTCGCCTTCGCAGAGTTCGGTTTCGACCCCGATGTGCTGGTCGAACGATTCACGAACGACGATCCTGTCGAGGAGTTGATCAAACAGGGTTCGGCCTAGCGGCGCGGTGAACGCACGACCCCTCGTCACGGGCGGGTGCGCCCCAGCTGGTGGATGACCTCGGTGACCAGGAAGAACGAGGCCCGACGTTCGGTGTGGGCGCTTCGACGGTCGAAGAATGCCCCGATGGTCGGCGCTGCGTCGGCGACTTGGTCGAGGGAGTCGAACCAGAGTTCGGTCACCGCGTCGTAGCCGAAGCCACGCGGGGATGCGCCGACGGCGATATTGCGCACCCATCGTCGCACGCCGGCTTCGAGCAACGCGTCGTCGGGTGCCTTGCGTTCGGTCGCCCGCAGGTGCTCGACCACGTCGATGGCTTCACGGCGCCGGGCGTACTCGATCACGACCACGCCGGTCTCGGGGCCGTCGACGACGAGCTCGCTGGCGGCGTAGACCGTGACGTCCTCGACCGCCCGTTCGAAGGTGCGCAATTCGTCGGCGAGGGCCACGTCGTTGCGGGTGAGCACTGCGTGCATGGTGGGGATGGACACGACGCTCCGCAAGGCGAGCATCCCGACGCCGTCATGTTCGTTGGACGCCCCGGGCAACAGATCCGTTGGGTCGATGGTGAGGCAGTAGCGCAGGCCGGCGATCGGCTGTGGCCCGCCGGCCAGCACCTCACCCACCCGGCTGTGAGCCAGCCATCGCTCCCTGAACTCGTGCCGGGTCAACCGCGGGTGGCGGTTGGCCAGATAGATCGCCTTCGCCGGGTGGTCCACAAGGCTCATCGTCGTCTCCTTCGTCAGTTGTGCGACATCGATGAGGTGACCGTGTCGCCAGAGGTAGCATCGCGCCGATTTCACCGTGACCGAAGCCAACCTGCTGTGGATCCATCGATCCTCGGTCGACGGGCCTACTGACGAAACTCGATCGTCACCCAGATCGATTCGTTAAGGTCGCGTCATGCCCGAGACAGCCGTCATCATCGAAGCAGCCATCAACGGCACCGCGCCCAAGGCGCGGAACCCGAACATCCCGAGAAGCGCCGACGAGGTCGAGGTCGATGCCCTCGCATCACTCGATGCCGGAGCGGCGATCATCCATGCCCACAACGCCAACATCCGCTGGCTCGGCCGAGAAGCGGCCGATGACTACCTGGCGGCGTGGCGACCGATCCTCGAACAGAGACCGGATGCGCTGTGGTATCCCACCGGCGTCGTGGCCCCGGGTATCGAGGATCGTCTCGCACACACCGAGATCCTCGCCACCGAACTCGGGCCTGGACTGCGCATGGCCTATGTGGATCCCGGCTCGACCAACGTGGGATGGATCGGCAAGGACGGCCGACCGACCGGCTACACCTACACCAACACCTTCGACGAAGTTGCCGCCTTCTTCGGACAGTGCGACCGGCTGAAGCTCGGCCCCGCGGTGGCCATCTACGAGCCGGGCTGGTTGTTCACGACACTGCACTACCTGCGTCAGGGCCTGCTGCCGGCCGGAACGATGGTGAAGCTCTACTTCTGCGGTGAACACGACGTGATGGGTCGGGGCATCGGGTCGAGCTACGGTCTTCCGCCGACCAGGAATGCCCTGCTCGCCTACCTCGACATGCTCGAGGGGAGCGGGCTTCCCTGGTCGGTCTCGGTGTGGGGAGGGGATCTGATGGCCACCCCGATCGCCAAGCTGGCGGTGGAGTTGGGCGGCCACCTTCACGTCGGTCTCGAGGAGTATTTCCACCCTGACCGCCGGCCAACCAACGTGGAGTTGATCACCGAGTGTGTCGACCTCGCCGCCGAGGTCGGCCGTCCGGTCGCCACGTGCGCCGAGGCCGCAGCGATGATCGGTCTGGCACCCCGGTGACGCGGGCCCACACCCGGGCGCGGGCGGCCGCTATGGTTCGGACTGACTGACTGACTGACTGACTGACAGACCAGGACCGACCGGTAGACCGGGGGAGCGTGGACATGACCGTCCGAATCAGACTGATGACCTGTGGCTGGCTCGAGACCGAGCTTGGCGGGCTCATGGTGGGCGGCGAAGGTCGCGTCCGGCTGCCCATCCCCAGCGTGGTGGTCGAGCACCCCAAAGGCATCGCGGTCTTCGACACCGGCCTCCATGCCGAATTGGCTCACGACACCACCCGGCTCCGCAGCTTCAATGATCTCTTCGACGTGCATATGGACGCCGACGACGCCCTTGGCCCCCAGCTCCAGGCACTCGGCGTCGACCCGGGTGCGGTGGACTTCGTGGTCAACTCGCATCTCCACTTCGACCACTGCGGGGGTAACGAGGTCCTGCCCAACGCCACATTGGTGGTGCAGAAACCCGAATGGGACGCCGGCCATCGCGACAAGTTGATTGCCCGCGACGTCTACAGCCCGGCCGACTTCGATCTGGGTCAGCCGCTGCAGCTCCTCGAAGGCGAGCACGACCTGTTCGGCGACGGTTCGGTGCGCCTGGTGCCCACCTACGGCCATACGGCCGGCCACCAGTCGATGGTGGTGCGCACCGATCGCTCGGAGTACGTGTTCTGCGCCGACACCTGCTACTTCAAGGACACCCTGGAGCGCAGCGCTCTGCCCAGCTTCGGCTACGACCTGGCCGCCCAGGCCAAGGTCCTCGACTGGCTCCGCGCCCAGCAGGCCGCCGGGGCCACCCTGATCTTCGGTCACGACGCCGACCAGTGGCCGGCGCTCGGCTCCGAGCTCACCTGAGCTCACGGGGCACTCGGCGACGACCCCGACAGGGCGATCTACGCTGGGTGACATGTCTGACAACAGCCCGCAGATCTCGCTCGGTTTCCCGCCCGGCCCACTGGCTCTGGAGGCGGCCGACCTGGCCGAGAAGCTCGGCTACCACCGCTTCTGGCTCTACGACTCGGCGGCGATCTGGGAGGACGTGTGGATTCACCTTGGGCTGGTCGCGGCCCGGACCGAGCGAATGAGGTTGGGCACCGCAGTCCTGGTTCCGAACCTTCGACATGTGATGACGACGGCCTCGGCCATCGCAACCATCGAGCGACTGGCCCCCGGGCGCCTCACCTGTGGCTTCGGCACCGGCTTCACCGCTCGCCGGGTTCTGGGGCAGAAGGCGGTCACCTGGAAGGCAATGGAGCGTTATGTCCGCCGGCTCCAGGCGCTGCTGGCCGGTGAGGTCGTGGAGATCGATGGCAAGCCATGTCAGATGATTCACCACCCTGACATGGCACTGGCCCGTCCCATTCGGGTGGAGATGATCATGTCGGCCCTCGGTCCGAAGGGACAGGCCATCACGCGGGATCTGGCTGATGGGCTGATGATGTTGGGCGGGAGCGACGGTTCGTGGAACCGGTTCGTCCAGATGATGCATGGGACGGTGCTCGACCCTGGCGAGAGCCCGACTTCGGAGCGGGCCATCGAGGCCGCCGGACCGTGGTGGGTGATGCTGCACCACTCCACCTGGGAGGCATCGCCCGAACGGCTGCGAGCCGTGCCCGGCGGAGACGCCTACCTCGAGCGGATCGCCATGGAGCGCGACCCCGACCAGCTGCACCTCGCCGTTCACGAGGGCCATGCCACCCACCTCACCGAACGGGATCGCATCCTTGTCGACGCTGCCGGAGACGACTTCGCCTGGGGTCGAAGCTGGGTCGGTGAGGCCGAGGACATCCGCCGCCGGGTGGCTGCCGCCGGCGCGTCGGGTACGACCGAGATCATCTACAACCCGGCCGGACCCGATCCACTGCGGGAGATCCAGGCCTTTGCTGCAGCCACGCTCTCCTAGTCCTTCCTGTTCTAGTCGGTGAACCTGGACTGCCCATGCCGGTGCTGATCGGGCCACCGGGCTGCCGGTCGGCGTGCCGATCGGTTGGGGTCGCGACCGTTCCGGTCCCGCCGGATACCGCTACGTTGCCTGGCGGGTTCCGGCGATGTCGGCCATCAGCTGGATGGCCTCTGGCTGGTCGGTCACCACGGTGAAGCCGGTGATGCCCGAGTTGGCCCAGGCCTCCCAGCGGCTCTCGATCCGTTTGATCGAGCCGTAGAGTCCGGCCTCGTCGACGTATTCGTCGGGGATGGCGTCGATGGCCTCCTGTTTGCGGCCGGCCAGGTAGAGCTCCTGCACCCGCTCGGCCACCTCGGGATAACCGCGCTGCTTCATGTGCTCGTTGTGGAAGTTGATGTTCTTGTGACCCATGCCCCCGGCGTAGAGGGCGATGACAGGTTTCTCCGCGGCCAGAGCGGCTCCGACGTCTTCGGTCAGCATCACGGTTCCCCGCCCCTGGATCTCGAAGTCCTTCCATGATTTGCCGGTGCCGGCCCGGCGGAATCCTTCCTCGATCCACGGCCGATAGAACTCCATCCGGCCGGGAACGAAGTGCATGGGAAGCCACCCGTCGCACAGTTCGGCAGTGAGCTTCACCGTGGCCTCCGAGCCGCTGCCCAGCCAGATGGGAAGGTCTCGGTTGGTGTGCATGATCGACATGAGCGGTTTGCCGAGGCCGAGGGCACCCTCGCCCGTGAACGGAAGCTGGTACTCCCGACCATCGTGAACCACGGGGTCCTCCCGGAGGTTCACCTTGCGCATGATCTGGATGTAGTCCCGCAGCCGCCAATACGGCTTGCCCCACGGCTCGCCGTACCAGCCCTCGACGATCTGCGGACCGGAAACCCCGAGCCCTGCGATCACCCGTCCGCCTCCGGCGAGCGCGTCGACGGTCTGGGCCTGCATGGCCGCCATGGTCGGAGTGCGCCCCGCCAGCTGCATGATGCCGGTGCCCAGGCGGATGCGTTCGGTCTGGGCTGCGATCCACGCGAGCGGCGTGATGGCATCCGATCCGTAGGCCTCGGCGGTCCAGACCGAGTCGTAGCCGAGATGCTCGGCCAGTTGTATCTGCTCGATGGGGATGCGGAGCCTGGCTCCGGAGTATCCGATGGAAAGTCCCAGTTTCATTGCCGTAGTCTCGCGCAGTTTGACGGCCGACCCGGTCGTGGGCAGGCTCGCATCATGTCCACCATTGCATCGATCGACCACCTGCACGCCAGCGCCGGGTGGCGGAACTACCACTATCTGAAGCTCACTACGAACGACGGTGTGGCGGGCTGGGCCGAATACGACGAGGCGCTGCGTTCGCCCGGTGTCACCGCGGTGATCGACCGGCTCGCTCCCCATGTCATCGGCCGATCGGTCCACGACATCGAAGGGATCACCACCCGCCTGGGCACGCTCACCCGGCCCGCACCCGGCTCCGCGGTGACGATGGGTATCGGGGCCATCGAGAATGCCGTGCTCGATGCCAAGGCCCGTACCCTCGGCGTGCCCTGCTACAGCCTGTTGGGCGGCAAGGTCCGCGACCGCATCCGCGTCTACTGGTCGCACTGCGGTACCTGGCGCATCAGCCTTCCACAGTTCTACGGCAACGCCATCGACCACATCGACCAGGTGGTCGAGCTGGGTGCCGAGGTCAAGGAGTCCCCGTTCGGTGCGCTCAAGACCAATATCTTCCGCTACGACGCCGACGGCCGGCCTCGATCGTGGTTCCCCGGTTTCGGCAACCCCGACGAGCCTGGTCTCAACGTCGAGCGCGAGATCCTCCGCAACATCCGACGTCACCTCGAGGCCCTGCGTGAGGGCGCCGGTCCCGACACCGACATCCTCATCGACCTCAACTTCAACGCCCGCCCAGAGGGTTACCTCCGGATCGTGCGCGAGCTGGCCGACCTCGACCTGTTCTGGATCGAGATCGACTGCGACAGCGCCGAGGGCCTTTCCCGGGTCCGGGCCGCCAGTACCAACGCCATCAGCGGGGGTGAGACGCTGTTCGGAAGCAAGGGTTTCCTGCCCTTCTTCCAGCAGGGTTCGCTCGATGTCGGCATCATCGACACCATCTGGAACGGTACGTGGCAGTCGATGAAGATGGCCGCCCTGGCGGCCGCCTATGAGGTGAACGTGGCGCCCCACAACTACTACGGCCACCTCTGCACGATGATGAGCGCACACTTCGCTGCTGCGGTCCCCAACCTACGGATCATGGAGACCGACATCGACCGATTGCCCTGGGATGACGAGTTGGTGAGCCACGTGCCCGTCTATGAGGACGGCCACCTGCTCCTCTCCGACCGACCGGGCTGGGGCACCGAGCCCGACGAAGCAGCCATCGCGGCCCATCCGCCCATCGACGCCCAGGACCTCCTCGGCATGAGGCGATGACTGAACGGCGGATCCTCGAGCGTCGAACTCACGCAGGATCCGGGCGGCGTTCAGCCCTGCTCAACGAGCGGTTGCGACCGCAGCCACCGCCTCGGCGATCGACTCGGCCGAGGGCGGCGGCCCATAGAACATCATGGTGGTGCGATCGGCGAACGAG
>JAHECQ010000077.1 GCA_024641625.1 Acidimicrobiales bacterium
ACAGGACGACCTGTTTCGACGACTCCCCCAGGCCGTCGCGCTGTCGGTCGACCTGCCCGGACCGTCCACCCAGCTCCTGCGGGATCAGCTCGCCTTCCCGATCGTGCTGACCCGCGACACCGCGCAGCGTGTCCATGCACTGGCCAATGTCTGTGCTCATCGGGGGGCGCAAGTGGCGGGCGATCTCACCGAGGACACGGCGCGTCTGTGTGGTCGCCGCATGACCTGCCCCTACCACGGTTGGACCTACGCCATGGACGGCACGCTCGTCGGCATCCCCGACGCGGCATCCTTCCCTCAGTTCTCGACTCCGCAGCCGGGCATGCGATCGCTCCCCGTTCACGAGGAAGCGGGCATCATCTGGGTGGTGCCCTCGCTCGACGCCGAGCGATCGGCCGACCCAGACCTCGGTGACCTCGTGCCCGAGCTCGAGGCCTTCGGGGCCGTTGACCATCACCACTGGCGCAGCCACCGCTTCGAGCTCGACCTCAATTGGAAGCTCGTCATCGACACCTTCCTCGAGGGCTACCACTTCTCGACGTTGCACCGCACGACGGTCGGACCGCTCTTCGTTCCCAACCTGGCCGCGGTCGAGACCTTCGGACCACATTTGCGTGAGGTGCTCCCTCGCCGATCACTGGCCGAGCTCGCCGACCGGCCGCGCCAGGAATGGGACCTCATCCCCCACAGCGCCCTCGTGTACGTGCTCTTCCCCAGCACGGTCCTGGTGGTGCAGATCGACCACCTCGAGACCTGGCGGGTCCATCCAGATCCGATCGACCCGAATCGCTCGGTCGTCGACCTCGATTTCTATGTTCCCGAACTACCGGTCACCGATTCGGCGATTCGACACTGGGAGCGCAACTGGAATCTGACCATCGACACGGTGATCCGAGAGGACTTCGCTGCCATGGCCGGTGTGCAGCGCGGGTTGGCATCAGGGGCCATCACCTCGGTGACCGTCGGCGAGAACGAGCCGGCCCTGGCTGCGTTCCATCGAGCGCTCACCGATCGCTGAGCGTCACCTCGACGACCGCTTGTTCGAGACCATGGAGCGCGTTGTTGAGGCGCCAGGTCCGCTCGAGCATGGTGAAGCGTTCGATGCGGTCGGCCATCGCATCGAACAGCGAGTACATCTCCTGGAGGGCCAAGGGCGCACCCACGCAGCGATGCACGCCCCGCCCGAAGCTCAGGTGGTCGGAGGGATTCCGGGTGATGTCGAACCGGTCGGGCTCCGGGTAATGGGACTCATCCCGATTCGCAGCGCCGAAGAGCACCGCCAGTCTCGAACCTTCGGGGATCACGATCCCCCCGAGCTCGGTGTCCGTGGTCGAGTAACGCGTGAATCGCTGGACGGGAGGCTCGATGCGCAGGACTTCGTTGGCTGCGGCCGGGATGAGCGACCTGTCGGATCGAAGGAGATCCCACTGATCGGGATGATCAGCGAACAACGACACAGCGGCGCTGACCGCGTTCACCGTGGTGTCCATCCCGGCCCACGCATAGGCCAACATGAGGCCAGGGCAGGCCTCGGGTTCGATCTCGCCGCGAGCCCCTGCAGCGTAGATACCGGCGCCCCAACGATCAGGAGTAAGCCGATCCGGTGTGGCAACGTCGGTGCAATATTCGAAGAGCTGACGGAAGCCGTCACGAGACGAGAGATTGAGGTCGTTGTCCGGGCCGAAGGTGTTGAAGGCGGCCGACGCTCGCTCGATGAGTCGATCCCGACCCTCCGAGGGCAGACCGACGAGGTCGGCGACCACGGTGACGCTGTAGGGATGCGCAAGTTCGGTGACTGCGTCGAACCGGCGCTTGCTCACCAGCCCGGCAACCAGATCTGCTGCGAAGCGGTCGAGGAACGCCTGGTGGCGGCTGACCTCGGCGGGCAGCAGCTGCGGAGTCAGCACCCGGCGGCGACTGTCGTGCAAGGGCGGATCGGTGGTGAGGATCCCCCGTCCACTCCGACCGTTCATCTCCTCGCTGAGGCCGACGCCCTTGGCCGAACTGAATCGACGCCAATCCTGGAGCACGGCACGCACTTCGTCGTACCGGGCAACTGCGTAGGCCTCGTACCGGGGCATCCACACGACCGGCCCCAGTCGGCGGAGGGCCGCATAGGCGTCGTAGGGATTGCGTAGCAATTCGTCGGACCACAGATCGAGATCGGTCTCGGGACAATGTGCTCCACTCAACTGGTCACCGTCTTTCGTCGACTCATGCTCTCGGTGGATCGACCGCCACCCTGACGCGTTCTTTGGGCCGGGTCAACCGAGCCAACGCGTCGGCCAACACCTCGGAGGTGTCGGCTCGAACCAGGTAGTGGCCATTTTCTCGGGGGCCCAGTACCGCGAGCCCCTGGTCTCCCAAGGGGGCCAGGAACTCCCCAGCGCCCCGACCGCTGACCTCGGCCAGAGCCCCGAACGGCGGAAGCCCCAACTCGCGACGAAGCGGCAACTCGGCGGCTGCGGCATAACCGGGGTCGGCCCGAACTGCCGCGATCAGGACTCGATGGTCGGGAACCCGGGTCTGGACCAGCACCCGGCCTCCTCCGGCCCGTCCCCCGACGACTTTCGCCGCTCTGGCCAACAGGCCCATCGCCTGCTCGGCGGCGCGATAGCGCGGCGCCAGCAGTTCCTGGTCGAAGTCGAGGAAGATGACGATTGCGGCGCGGTTGATCCGGTGCAGCACCGCTTCGGTCCCCACCACGATCCGATGACGCTCCACGTCATC
Organism: Acidimicrobiales bacterium; assembly: GCA_024641625.1. Lineage (GTDB taxonomy): Bacteria > Actinomycetota > Acidimicrobiia > Acidimicrobiales > SZUA-35 > JAHECQ01. The sequence continues at coordinate 2,731 of JAHECQ010000077.1, forward strand.
GATCGGCGTCTCGGCCGTGATCTCCCCCACTTGCTCGCCGGCAAGAGCCGCCAGCTCCTCCCGTACCCGGTCGACGCCCAGTCGGAGGCGCTTCAATTTGGTGGCCCCACACCGGGCGCAGACCTTGGGGCGGCGCTCGCCGGTCGAGGCGACCAGACCACCGTCGATCTCGGCCATGAGGTGTTCGCCGTCGATGGTACGCACCAACTCACCGCACACAGAACAAGCCAGGAGCCGAGCCCGACCTTTGCGGTTGAGCACGGCCAGTACTCGACCGTCGGTGTTGCGGACCGCCTCGGCCACTGCCGAGGAGAACGGGCCCGGCGTACCGGGGTCTTCGCGCCGGCGATCGATCAGGTCGATCCGAGGCCATCCCATCCGTTCGGCCGAGCGGGACAACTGCTGGAACCGATCGGCACCGGTGAGCGCCTCGAGCGAGGGGACCGGAGAAACCAGTACGCATGGCACCCCCAACCGTCTGGCGCGTTCGACCGCAACCGTCCGGGCGTGCCACGTCGGGTTCCGCTCCTCCTGGAGGCGCTCATCGTGCTCGTCCAGCACGACGATTGCTGCCAGTTCCGGGACGGTGGCCCACACAGCGGACCGGGCGCCGGTGACCAACCCGCCGGTGGCTGCGGTGGCCCAGTCGCGGCCCGACAACGAAATCCGCCCGCCCGCGCGACGAAATCGGCCGCCGAGATGCCGTGCCTCCGCGACCTCCGGGGTGACGATGACGGCATTCCCGACCTCTGCCGCCGCTTCGAAGACACCATACAGATCGGCGGCTGGGGGTACCCGAACAAGGGTGACACCCGGATGCTCGAGCGCGAGCTGCAACACGCCCTCGAGTTCCGAACTCGGACTGTGATCGTGCAACAACTGCGGGCCGCTCGATGGGGGGCCGAGCACGGCGACCCGGCGATCGGGCGAGGCCGTCTTCAAGATCGAGGCCGGCCGCCCATGCCAGCGATGGGCGGCCCAGCCGGCGAGGTCGACGATCTCGGCCGACGGCCCCACCGACGACAGCGCGAGGATCTCCCGCAGCGCAACGCCCTCGGGTGGTTCGACGTCGAGTTCGACCACCCATCCCGACACCCGGCGGCCATGGAGTTGCACACGTACCAGCGAGCCGACACCGATCGTGTCGACCCACTGGGCAGGAACGAGATAGTCGAATACCTTGTCCAGCCCCGAGACGTCGGGCAGGACGCGGGCGGCCAGAGGTTGGTTCAGAGACCGAGCGCCGACTTGACGTCGCCGACCTTGTCGGTGCGCTCCCAGGTGAAGGACTCGACATCGGTTCGACCGAAGTGACCGTAGGCAGCCGTGCGGGCATAGATGGGACGACGCAGGTCGAGGTGATCGAGGATGGCACCCGGACGAAGATCGAACACGTCGTTGACACACGCAGCAATAGCATCAGGGTCGACGTGCTCGGTGCCGAAGGTCTCGACCATGACCGAAACCGGCCGAGCAACACCGATGGCGTAGGCAACCTGCACTTCACAGCGGTCGGCGGCACCGGCGGCCACCAGATTCTTGGCCACCCACCGGGTGGCGTAGGCAGCCGACCGGTCGACCTTCGAGGGGTCCTTGCCCGAGAACGCGCCGCCGCCGTGCCGAGCCCAACCGCCGTAGGTGTCGACGATGATCTTTCGGCCGGTCAGCCCGGCGTCACCGACCGGACCGCCGATCACGAAACGGCCCGTGGGGTTGACCAGCACTTCGTAGTCGTCGTTGGCGAACTGCTCGGGGATGACGGGACGAATGACATGTTCGATCAGATCGGGACGAATCATGTTGTCACGATCGATGCCGTCATCGTGTTGGGTCGAGACCAGCACGGTACGGAGGCGTACCGCCTTGCCGCCCTCGTAGTCGTAGGTCACCTGGGTCTTGCCATCAGGACGAAGGTAGGGAACCGTGCCGGCCCGCCTGACCTCGGCCAGACGTTCGGCCATGCGGTGGGCGGTGTGGATGGGCAGGGGCATCATCGCGTCGGTCTCGTTGGTCGCGAAACCGAACATCATGCCCTGGTCGCCGGCTCCCTGTTCGTCGTAGGTGTCGCCGGTGGCGCCGGTGTAACGGACTTCTTCGGACTTGTCGACGCCTTGGGCGATGTCGGCCGACTGCTCGTCGATCGCCACCATCACGCCACACGTGCTGCCATCGAAGCCGTAGGATTCCTTGTCGTAGCCGATGCGGGAGATCGTTCGCCGCACCACGGCGGGGATGTCCACATAGGCCGAGGTGCTGATCTCGCCGGCGACGATCGCCAGGCCGGTGGTGACCAGCGTCTCGCAGGCCACGCGGCTCATCGGATCCTGTTCGAGCAGCGCATCGAGAATGCTGTCGGAGATCTGATCCGCCATCTTGTCGGGATGTCCCTCGGTGACCGACTCAGACGTGAAGGTGAAGTTTTCGCTCAACGGGATCTCGCTTCGTTCCGGGATGGGTACAAGGGTGGCGACGTCGGTCCATCGTCCTGACGTCACGACGACGCTCGGGTGACCGTGAACCTCGGATGTTGGAGAAAATAGCAGCTCTCAACGCTGAAGACGCCGCTCGGCCGCGTCGAGCACTGCACATGCTATGGCGTCCTTGCTCTGCAGATCGACTTGGAGAACGCTGCCGTCGGCCCCGTGAATGGTGACGGCGTTGGTCTCGTGCCCGAACCCGACCCCTGGAGCGGACACGTCGTTGGCCACGATGAAGTCGGCATTCTTGCGCTGTAGCTTGGCAGTGGCGTTCCGGGACAACTCCTCGGTCTCGGCTGCGAACCCGATCAGGACCTGGGATGCCGGTTTGACCTTGCCGAGACCCGCCAGGATGTCGACCGTCGGCTCGAGAACGATCTTGGGAACGCCGTCGCCCTTCTTGATCTTCTGATCGGCGACGGCCACCGGCCGGAAGTCGGCCACGGCCGCGGCCATCACCACCACATCGACCCGCGGGGCCACCCGGGAAACCGCAGCCTCCATCTCGGCCGCAGTCGCCACTGCGATCACCTCGATCCCCGATGGGGCGGGGAGGTCGACCGTGCTGACCAAGGTCACCGACGCGCCGCGACGATGGGCCTCACGGGCAATGGCATAGCCCTGTTTGCCGCTGGAACGATTCCCGATGAAACGCACGGGGTCGATGGGTTCTCGGGTGCCACCGGCAGTGACGAGCACCCGGGTCCCCGCCAGCGAACCGGGGGCGGACAGCAGGTCGAGCACGGTCGCCACCACCGCCTCAGGAGCGGCGAGGCGACCCTTGCCGATGTCGCCACCGGCGAGCCTGCCCTCCTCGGGAGGCACGATGCTGACGCCTCGCCCGGCCAACACCGCCAGATTCTCCTGTACCGCCGGATGCTCCCACATCTCGGTGTGCATCGCCGGGCACAGCACCACCGGCGCCACCGTGGCGATCAGCGTTGCCGACAGCAGATCGGCCGAACGGCCCATTCGGTAGTCGGCGATGATCCTGGCCGTCGCCGGGCACACCACGATCAGATCGGCCGTCTGGCCCAGCGTCGTGTGCGGGATCGGGTCGGTATCGGTCCACAGACTGGTCTTGACCCGCTCGGACGCCAGCGCCGTGAAGGTGGTCGGTCCGACCATGTTGAGGGCGGCCTCGGTGAGCACCGGAACCACATGAGCGCCGAGATCCACGAGCCGCCGAAGAACCTCGATCGACTTGTAGGCAGCGATGCCCCCGGTGACTCCCAGGACGATCCGCCGGCCGGCCAGCGGCGAAGCCTGGATCGGAGCGGTCATCCCCGAGCAGCTCAGGCGGCGGGATCGGCCGGAGCAGCCTCTTCGGCGTCAGCCTCGGCATCGGCGTCGGGGAACACGGGTACGATCTTGCCGGCCGCAATCTCCTCGAACGCGATCGACAGGGGCTTGCGAGCGACCGAGGTGACCTGGGGCGGGATACGAGTGCCGAGGCCGTCGGCCAACTGCCCGAAGTACGAGTTGATCTCCCGAGCGCGGGTGGCAGCAAGGGTGCACAGCCCGAACTTCGATCCCGCGGCGTCCATCAGACCCTCGACCTCGGGACTCATCATCGTGTCGTACTTGTCAGCCATTCCGAGGAGTATACGTCAGCTCAGGCCGAGGTGGACCGACGTGCGTTCCGGGCCGCCTCGATGATCTCGAAGATGTCGGCAGCGCACTGTTCGACCTCGACGTTGGTGAGGCGGTGAGCGCCGAGTTCGATGCCGGCATCGGCTTCCTCGCGCGCCTTGGCCAACCGTTGGACAACCTTGTCCTCCGGGTCGCCCCGACGGAGCAGGCGGGCCTCTTGTTCGGCGACCGAGGGTGCTTCGAGGAAGATGAGGACCGCGTCGGGGTTCTCGGCGACGACCTGGCGAGCGCCTTGGACATCGATCTCCAGCACGAGGTCTCGACCAGGCGGCGCCGCCGGAGTGGGCGTGCCGTAGAAGTTACCGAGAAACTCGGCCCACTCGAGAAAACCTCCCTCGGAGATCCTCGAACGGAAAGCGTCCTCGGTGACGAAGACGTAGGACGTCTCGTCCTCGCTCGGACGACGTGGACGGGTGGTCCACGAACGGCTCAGCCAGAGATCGGGATGTGAGTCGACCAGCGCGGCCACCACGGTTCCCTTCCCGACTCCTCCGGGCCCCGAGATCACAACGACCAGGGGCTCCTCGGAGTCACGGCACCGTGCACCGTCGCTCAGGAGAACTCCTCGAGCAGCTTCTCGCGCTGTTGGGGTCCGAGTCCCGACAGTCGTCGGGACTCCGCGATGGCCAACTCGCCCATCTTGCGGCGAGCCGTCACCTTGCCCACGCCGGGCAATGATTCGAGAACGGCGAGAACCTTGATCTTGGCAACCACTTGATCCTGATCGGCCTGAGCCAACAACTCGGGAAGCGTGAGCGAGCCCATCTTGAGACGCGCCTTGATCTCGGCCCTGATCCGGCGGGCTTGGGCCGCCTTCTCCAACGCAGCTCGCCTCTGGTCGTCGGTCAACTGTGGTGGGTTGGGCATGCTTGGAGACTAACCGAAAAGCGTAAGGGTCAATCGAGTTCGGCGAAGAGTGCTGCTGCTGCTGCGACCGGATCATCGGCGATGGTGACCGCTCGGCCGACAACGAGCAGGTCAGCCCCGGCATCGATGGCCTCGGCCGGCGTGACGGCTTTCGGCTGATCGTGACGCTCGGCTCCCACAGCACGGATTCCCGGAACGACTCGCATGGTCCGCGGCGCCATCTGACGAACATCGACCAGGTCCGAGGCCGCGCAGACGATGCCGCCGCAACCGGCCTCGACTGCCAGCCGGAGCCGGTTGGGCACGATGTGGGCGGGAGCGTCCGAGTCGCTGGTCAACACGGTGATGGCCAGGGCCGTGGGTGTCGGAAGACCGGCCCGGTGAGCGCTCTCGAGGAATCCCTCGACTCCGGCCCGCAGCATCGCCGGCCCACCGCTGGCATGCATGGTGAGATAGGTCACACCGAGTGCGCCCGCTACTCCTGCTGACTTTCGGACCGTGGTCGGGATGTCATGGAGTTTGAGGTCGAGGAAGACGTCGTAGCCCAGGTCGAGCATGGAGTTGATGGCATCGGGACCGGCTGCGGTGAACAGCTCGAGTCCGATCTTGGCCACACCGAACCACGGCCGAAGCTGGCGAGCCAGGCGATTGGCCTCGACGAGGTCGTCGACATCGAGGGCCAGGGCCATGCGGTCCCGCATTGCGTCCGAGAGTCCTGTACTGGCTCCAGTGGATTCCGCCATCGATCTTGGTCCTTCTCTCAAAGCAGGGCGCCACCTACGAGTTCGGCGACGTGAGCGATGCCCTGTTTAGCGCACCACGCCGCAAGATCGGTGGTTACCCGCGTGCAGGTGCGGGGATCGGCCAGTGTCGCGGTCCCGATTTGGACGGCGCTGGCGCCGGCCAAGAGGAACTCGACGATGTCCTCGGCGCTGGTTGCGCCACCGGCTCCGATGATGGGGAGATCCGGGTGAGCACGGTGCACGCTGTGGACCGCCCGGATCGACAGGGGACGAATCGCGGGGCCGGATACTCCTCCCCCGGTCCCTGGGCCCGTGAGGCTGCCCAGGCGGGGACGACGGCTGACAGGATCGATGCTCAGGCCGAACCAAGTGTTGGCCACCGTCACCGCCTCGGCTCCTCCCCGGCGGGCCGCATCGGCGATGGCGGGCAGCCCGGGGCCGATGTTCGGACTCAGTTTCGCCCATCGGGGCCGACCACACCCAGCGGTGGCCTCGAGCACCGCCCGGGTCGTGACCGGATCGTGGGCAAACAGCTCGTTGCCGGCCTCGGTGTTGGGGCATGAGATGTTGACCTCGACGGCCACGACGTTCCCCGGTGCCCCGGCGAGCGCCTCGGCGGCCCGAGCGTAGTCCTCCACCGTGCGGCCCCAGATCGACGCCACGACCCTGGCACCTGAGGCCATCAATGCCGGGAGCTCGTCGGTCATCCAACGGTCGACACCAGGGCCTTGGAGCCCGACCGAATTGATCATGCCCGACGGCGTCTCGTGCACTCGGACTGCGGGGTTGCCGTCCCAGGCAAAGGGGGCAAGGGACTTCACCACCAAGGCGCCCAGTGCCGAGAGATCAACGAACGCTCCCAACTCGGCGCCATGTCCCGACGTGCCCGACGCCGTCATGACCGGCGTCGGCAAGGCCACGGACCCCACGTGCGTCGAGAGGTCGACGCTCATCGGTCGGACTGCAGATCCAGGCCGGCGCGATGGATCTCCTGGAGGGAACGAACCCCGAAGTCCTGACGCTCCCAGATACCGAGGCCTCGCGCCGCCGCCAGCGCAGCTGCGACCGTGGTCATGAGCGGGACACCGGTCTGGGCCGCGGCAGTGCGGATGTAGGAGCCGTCGGCGCGGGCGCCCCGTCCCCGAGGTGTGTTGATGACGAGGTCGATGGCACCCTCCTCGATCAAGGTCACCGCGGTTCGGCCACCTTCATCGACCCGGGAGGCGATTTCCGAGACGATGATGCCGACCTCCTCGAGCGCACGCGCCGTGCCGGCCGTGGCGATGAAGGTGAACCCGAGCTCGGCCAGCAGGCGCGCCACCTCCATACCGGCCTGCTTGTCCCGATCGGCGAGGGACAAGAAGACCGCACCACCCTTGCCCGACAGCGCCGTACCCGCCGCCAGCTGGCTCTTGACGAACGCCAGCCCGGGCTCGGAGTCGATCCCCATCACTTCGCCGGTCGAGCGCATCTCCGGGCCGAGCAGCGCGTCGGTCTCCGGGAACCGGTTGAAGGGAAGCACGGCTTCCTTGACCGACCAGTGGCCGCGAATCGGTTCGGCCAGCAAGAGGCGCTCATCTCGAAGTTCGGCCAAGGACGCGCCGGCCATCACCCGAGCGGCAACCTTGGCCAGTGGACGTCCGGTGGCCTTGGCCACGAACGGCACGGTTCGCGAGGCTCGGGGATTGGCCTCGATCACGAAGACCTGGCCCTGCTTGACCGCATACTGGACGTTGATGAGTCCCACCACCTCGAGGGAGGTGGCGATGCGACGGGTGTAGTCCTCGAGGACCGCGATGGTCTCGGGCGACAGGTTCGGCGGAGGCAGGACGCAGGCAGAGTCGCCCGAGTGGACTCCGGCCTCTTCGACATGCTCCATCACTCCGCCGATGATCACCTCACCGAAGGAGTCTCGAATGGCGTCGACGTCGACTTCGGTGGCGTCCTCGAGGAAGCGATCCACCAGGACCGGCCGTTCGGCCGAGAGCCCACCCTCACGGCCCAGCGTTCCGCCGGCGCCAAAGGTGTGCATGGCGCGTGCCAGGTCGTCGTCGTCGTAGACGATCTCCATGCCTCGACCTCCGAGCACATAGCTCGGGCGCACCAGGGCCGGATACCCGATGCGATCGGCGACCGCTTTGGCTGCATCGAACGTACTGGCCGTTCCGCCGGCCGGCTGCGGGATCTCGAGTCGGGCACACAGCGAGGACCAGATGTCACGGTCCTCGGCGGCGTCGATCGACGCCGGCGAGGTACCGAGCACCAACTCCGGCGGGAGCCGATCGGCCAGCTTCAGCGGTGTCTGACCACCGAGACTCACGATCACGCCCACGGGTTGCTCGGCCTCGATGACGTTCATGACGTCCTCATAGGTCAGCGGCTCGAAGTAGAGACGATCGGACGTGTCGTAGTCGGTGGAAACCGTCTCGGGGTTGCAGTTGACCATGATGGTCTCATAGCCGGCAGCGCCGAGCGCGAAGCTGGCGTGCACACAGCAGTAGTCGAACTCGATGCCCTGTCCGATTCGGTTGGGTCCCGACCCGAGAATGACGATCTTCCGGCGATCGCTGGGACGAACCTCGGACTCGTCTTCGTAGGTGGAGTAGTGGTACGGCGTCTTGGCCTCGAATTCTGCAGCGCAGGTGTCGACGGTCTTGAACGTCGGGGTGACGCCGAGGTGCGTGCGGGTTGCACGCACCTCGGCCTCGGTCGCGCCCAGGATCTCGGCCAGTTGCGGATCGCTGAAACCCAACTGCTTGGCCCGCCGCCAATCGGCCCTGGAGAGCTCGACGAGTGAGCGGCCACCGAGCGCTCGACGCTCCTCGTCGATGATCGACAGCTGGTCGAGGAACCAGGGATCGATGCGCGAGACCTCGTGGATCTGTTCGACCGTCATTCCCCGGCGCATCGCAGCCTCGACCTGGAAGAGCCGATCGGGGGTTGCCACACCGGTCGCTGACAGAAGTTCCTGGTCGGACAGGGCATCGAAGCGGGATCCGGCGAAGAAACCCAGATGGCCGGCTTCGAGAGAACGGCAGGCCTTCTGCAGGCTCTCGGGAAAGGTTCGGCCGATTGCCATCACTTCGCCCACCGACTGCATCGAGGTACCCAGGCGGCCCGTCGTGCCGGGGAACTTCTCGAAGGCCCACCGGGGAATCTTGGTGACAACGTAGTCGATCACCGGTTCGAAACTCGCCGGCGTCTCCTTGGTGATGTCGTTGGGGATCTCGTCGAGCGTGTACCCGACCGCCAGCCTGGCCGCGATCTTGGCGATCGGGAAGCCGGTCGCCTTGGAGGCGAGCGCCGATGACCGGCTGACCCGCGGGTTCATCTCGATGATGACCCGACGTCCGGTCGAGGGCTCCACCGCGAACTGGACGTTGGAGCCGCCGGTTTCCACACCGACTCGCCGCAGGCAGGCAAAGGCTGCGTCGCGCATCTCCTGATATTCGACGTCCGACAGCGTCTGGATCGGGGCCACCGTGATGGAATCACCGGTGTGGACCCCCATGGGATCGAGGTTCTCGATCGAGCAGACGATCACCTGATTGTCGGCGTGATCCCGCATCACCTCGAGT
>JAHECQ010000500.1 GCA_024641625.1 Acidimicrobiales bacterium
AACTCCGAATCATCGAGGGACCGGGATCCAGGGCCGCGTCCGCGGTCAGACGATGGATCGCCGGTCCCACTTGAGCGGTGGTCGTGCGACGGCGCCGACTACCGTTGCGCTCCCGACCCTCGCCCATCAGGAGCCACCATGTCGATCACCGAAGCCGATATCCGTCGGCGCACCACCGCCGTCATCGATGCCGTCGGGATCGACGCCGATGAGGTGTCGTTCCGAGGTGCGCTGTGGGACGCCGGCCTCGCCATGATCCAGTTCCCCGAAGGCAAGGGAGGACTGGCTCAGTCGCCGAAGCTGCAGTTGATCGTCGACCAGACGATTCGTGACGCCGGCCGCAACTTCAACGCCCTGGCCATCAACACCATCGGCATCGGGATGGGCTTGCCGACCGTGTTGACCTACGGGTCCGAGGAGCATCACGCCAAATACCTGAAGCGGATCTTCACCGGCGAGGACATCTGGTGTCAGATGTTCAGCGAACCAAGCCACGGCTCCGACGTGGCCGGTCTTTCGTCGCGGGCCGTGCGGGACGGCGACGAGTGGATCGTGAATGGCCAGAAGGTCTGGACCAGTGGTGCGCACGTGTCGTCGTACGGGATGCTGCTGGTTCGCACCAATCCCGACATCCCCAAGCATCGCGGCATGTCGTACTTCATCCTCGACATGACGTCACCCGGTGTCGAGATCCGGCCGCTGTTCCAGATCACCGGCGACGCCGAGTTCAACGAGGTCTTCTTCACCGACGTTCGGGTGCCACACGACAACCTCCTCGGCGAGGTCGGTGACGGATGGCGTGTGGCAACGACGACGCTCATGAACGAACGCGTCGCTCTGGGCGGCAGCACCGGAGAGCGGGGCCAGGGCAACATCGCCACCCTGGTCAAGGTCTGGCTGGAGCACAAGGACCGCTTCGGTTCCGCCGAGCGCGTCGTCCTGGCCGATCAGGTGACGAAGCTGTGGATCGATGCCGAGGTGATGCGGCTCACGACGCTGCGAGCTCGGGCCCAGGCCGGGTCGGGCAACCCCGGCCCGGAAGGTTCGGTCGGGAAACTGGCGTCGGCGGAACTCAACCTGAAGCTGTGGAGCCTCGCAGTCGAACTCCTCGGACCCGACGGCATGTTGCACGAACCGGGCTATCCGCTCGTGCGAACAGAGGGGCGTGGCGAATACACCGTGTCGAAGAGTTTCCTTCGCTCGCGGGCAAACACGATCGAAGGCGGCACGTCGGAGATCATGAGGAACATCCTCGGCGAGCGGGTCCTGGGCCTTCCCGGCGACGTTCGGGTCGACAAGAACGTGGCCTGGAAGGACATCCCCGGCTGAGGCCGCAGAAGCCGAACGACAGTATCGAGCGTTTGGGCGGACGGGGATTGGGTCAGCGCCCTTTCCATTGGGGTGCACGCTTCTCCGAGAAGGCGAGCGGCCCTTCCACGAAGTCTTCGCTCCTGGCCATGGCGCGCACCGCGTCGTAGGTCCTCTCGTGGGCGGCCCGCACGCCGGCCTCGTCCAAGCCCTTCGAGGCCGCCTCCTTGGTGGCCCGAATCGACATGGGGGAACAGGCCAGGATCATGTCGGCCCACTCGCGTGCCCGAGCCATGAGATCCGCTCGAGGCACGACCTCGTTGACGAAGCCCAGCTGCTTGCCCTCCTCGGCCGAGACGTGACGGCCCGTGAGCATCATGCCCATGGCGTTCTTCAGGCCGATCTGACGCGGCAGGCGATGCACACCGCCGGCCAGGGCGGCCAACCCCACCTTGGGTTCGGGAAGGGCGAACGTCGCGTTGTCCGATGCGATCAAGAGGTCGCACGCAAGGGCGATCTCGAACCCGCCTCCCATCGCGACGCCGTTCACTGCGGCAATCACCGGCTTGTTCAAGTCCCAGCGCGACGTCAACCCGGCGAACCCGGTGGACGGCATGGCCGATCGGTCACCACCACCGGCCTGATACTTGAGGTCGTTGCCGGCCGAGAACGCCCGCTCCCCGGCGCCGGTGATGATGCACACCCACAGGTCAGCGTTGTTCTCGAACTCGTCGAACAGTTCGGCGAGTTCGGCGTTGGCCGGTGGATGCAATGCGTTCATCACCTCCGGACGATTGATCGTGATCGTGTACAGGCGGCCGTCGGTCTCGGCGAAGGCGAAGTTGGTCATGGCGGCGACCCTAGAGTTCGCGCTGGAACCCGGCGAATGCGCCGGGGCATTTGTGAAGAGGGTGGCGAGGCGTTCAAGACCTCGATCTCACTTCGAGCCGGTGAGCCTGGGCACGACCTCGCCGGCGAGGCGCTCGACCATCGGCCCCATCATCTCGGGATCGACACCGGGCGGGAGACCCGACGACGCAATGTCAGTGATGCCATAGGTGTCGATGAAGCCCTGCAACTCGGCAACGCACTCGTCCGGGGTCCCGATGATGACCGTCTGCGGGATGGTGTCACCGGCTCGCCAACCGTACTCGTCGGGCGTATCGGCCATGAAGGTGTCGTACACGCTCATGCGATGTTGCTCGGCACGGCGAAGGATCGGCCAGTCCCGCTCCTTGTCGTCGGTGACATAGACGGAGCGGATGAGTCCGATCCGGTGGTCGTCGGGGGAGCGGCCAGCGTCGGTGACGGCCTGACGCCACGGATCGAGCACCTCGGACCGTCGGCCCTGGGGGAGGAGGTTCGTGCCGAACCTCGCCGCTCGCTGCGCTCCCGCCTCGGACATCGCAGCGATCCACAGCGGCGGGCCACCCGGTTGCACTGGCTTCGGATACACCTCGACATCATCGAGTTGGTACCGCTTGCCATGAAAGCTGAACGGGCCGTCGGCCCACGCCAGGCGGAGGATCTGGATGGCCTCCTCGGTCATCGAGACCCGGTTCTTCAGTGGGACCCCAAAGGCCTCGAACTCTCGCGGCACGTACCCCATCCCGATGCCGAACTCCATCCTCCCGTTCGAGATGAGGTCGAGCACGGCCAGCTCTTCGGCCAGTCGAATCGGGTGATAGAGCGGCAGCAGGGCGATGTCGGTCGAGATGCGAAGGTTCGTCGTTCGGGCGGCGATTGCGCCGGCGAGCGGTTGAAAGGCGGGAAGGTAGCCGTCTTCGCAGAAGTGATGCTCGGTGAACCACACATGGCTGAGGCCGGCCTGATCGGCGAGCACGGCCTGCTCGATGGTGGCGGCGTAGACGTCGCGCATCGTCATGTCGGAACGAGGATCGAGCCG
>JAHECQ010000501.1 GCA_024641625.1 Acidimicrobiales bacterium
GGTCCAGTCGGTCATCAGCGGTGATAGCTGCGCGACGGTCATCGACGAGACCGCCGGCCAGGGGTACATCGGCGCCAACGCCGACGCCGTCAAGCTGGTCGGCGAGTCATTGTCGTCCGATCAGCTCGGTTTCGTCTTCCCCAAGGGCAGTGACCTCGTCGCGGCGTTCAACTACGCGCTCTCCACGATGAAGGCCGACGGCACCCTCGAGGAGATCTCCAAGCTCTACTTCGGTGATTCGTTCACGATCACCTACGACGACATCGCCGACCCCTCGGCCAGCGCTGACGGCGAGGAACTCAAGATCGGCTACGTGCTGCCCCAGACCGGCGCCTTGTCGGCGATCATCGACGCGCTGGTCAAGCCACTCGAGATGGCCCAGCAAGAGATCACTGATGCCGGCGGCAGCTTTACCCTGGTCCCCGGCGACTCCGGAACCGATCCCAACGTTGCGACGGCCACGGTCGACCAACTCATCAGTGACGGGGTCGATGCGATCATCGGCCCGGCGGCCACCGGTGTGACACTGGCCGTGATCGACAAGATCACCGGCTCGAACATCGTGGAGTGCTCGGGTTCCACCACGGGCGCAGTATTCAGCACCTACCCCGACAACGGCTACTACTTCCGCATGTCTCCGCCGGACTCGCTGCAGGGCCCGGCGCTGGCCGACGTGATCACCGAAGACGGCGCTAGCAATGTCGCGATCATCCACCTCAACAACGAATACGGTGCAGGTCTGGCCGGATTCATCGCCGACGGGCTCGAGGCCAATGGCGTCGGCGTCGCCGGGCTGATCCCGATCGACGAGGGTGCGACGTCGTACGACTCCGAGATCGGCCAACTGGCCGCTTCGGGTGCTGACGCCGTCGTCGTCATCACGTATGGCGAAGGCGTCGCCCTGATGCAGGGCATGATCGAGGCTGGTGTCGGCCCGTCCGACATCGCGACCTACGTGACCGACGGCTTCAAGGACAGCGTGACCGCGGCAGATGTCGCTCCTGGCAACCCGGCGGTATTCGAAGGAATCCGTGGCACCGCACCGTCGGTCGCTCCACCCGACGGTGAGCCCACCTTCCTCACCCGCCTCGAGGCATTCGCTCCAGGTACGCCGACGATCTTCTCGGCCCACTTCTACGACTGCCTCAACGTCATCGTGCTCGCCTCCGAGGCGGCCGGGACCAACGATCCGTCGGTGTTCGTGAACGAGATGCTGACGGTCACCAATGACGGCACCGAGTGCTTCAGCTACGCCGAATGCTCGGACCTGCTCGCCGCCGGCGAGGACATCAACTACCAGGGTGCATCCGGCCTCGTCGACCTCAGCGAAGCCGGCGAGCCAACCGCTGGCACCTACGACGTGTTCGAGTACGACGCCGAGAGCAATCCGATCACGCAGACCCAGGTGTCATTCTCGATCGGATGACCAAGCCCTGATTCAACGACCCTGATTGCTACGGGGCCGGGCCCCGTCGGCCTGGCCCCGTAGTGTTTGGTCAGAGCGTCGTCGTGGCCAGCCGGAGGCCGGTGTGAGCGTTCGATGGCGCCGATCAGTTGCGACCGAGCGTCCCGAGGTAGAGCGCGATCACGTTCGGGTCCTCGAGCAACGCCTGGCCGGTGTCCGTATAGGCGTTGGTCCCCTGATCGAGCACGTAGCCCCGATCGCAGATCTGCAGGCACCGACTCGCGTTCTGCTCGACCATCACGACCGACACACCCGAGTCGGCGATCTCGCGAACCCGCTCGAACACGAGATCCTGGAGCAGCGGCGACAGCCCGGCCGACGGTTCGTCGAGCAAGAGCACCGACGGTTCCATCATCAATGCCCGCGCCATCGCGAGCATCTGGCGCTCGCCGCCCGACAGGAACCCGGCCCGCTGCTTGGCCCGCTCACCGAGACGCGGGAACAGTTCGGCCACATACGCCCGACGTTCGGTCCACAGCTTCGGGCGTAGGTAGAGCCCCATCCTGAGGTTCTCTTCGACCGTCAACGATGCAAAGATGTTCTGACGTTGGGGGACATAGCCGACACCTTTGGCCACGAGCGCGTGCGCCGGCAGTGAGGTGATCGCTTCGCCCCGCAGCTCCACGGTGCCGCTCCGCACATCCACCAAGCCGAACATCGCCTTCAGCAACGTCGATTTGCCCGCACCGTTGGGTCCGATGATGCCGACGAGTTCGCCGTCGTTCAGTTCCAGGTTGATGCCGTTGAGGATGTCGATGCCCGGCAGATAGCCGGCTATGAGATCGCGCGCCGCGAGCAACATCACGCAGAGCCCTCTGATCCCTCGGCGCCGCTCGCTACGGCATCCGACAACGTCGACCCGAGATACGCGTCGATGACCGCCGGGTTGTTCGCCACCTGATCTGGCCGGCCCTCGGCGATCACCCGACCCTGGCCGAGCACTACGATCCAATCACTGATCTCCTGCACCACGTCCATGTCGTGTTCGATGAACACGATCGTGGTTCCGAGTTCGTCGCGAAGCCCCTTGATGTGCTCGAGGATCGACTGGGTGAGTGCCGGGTTGACCCCGGCCATCGGCTCGTCGAGCAGGATCAGGCTGGGCCGCATCATCACGGCTCTCGCCAGTTCGAGCAGCTTGCGCTGGCCGCCCGACATCGACCCGGCGTAGTCGTCGGCCTTGTCGATGAGGCCGAAGCGTTCGAGCAGCTCACGGGCATGCGCCTCGATCTCGCGCTCGCGACCACCCCAACTCCGAAACAACGAACCCCAGAAGGTCTCACCCGGATGATCCGTGGCGGCCAACATGACGTTCTCCAGCACGGTCAGCCGGGCCAACGACTTGGTCAGCTGGAACGTCCGCACCATCCCGCTGCGAGCCACCCGGTAGGCAGGGATGCCCGCCAGGTTCTGCCCATCGAGATGCCACGCCCCTCCGGTCGCCTGATCGAAGGCGGTGATCAGGTTGAACAAGGTCGTCTTGCCGGCACCATTGGGACCGATCAGGGATGTGATCGTGTTGCGCTCGATCTCGAGGTGATCCACGTCAACAGCGATGAGGCCACCGAACTCGCGCCGCAGATGGTCGATCGTGAGCGCCGAGTCAGGTTTGGGGACTCCGGGCACCGGTTCGACGCCGGCGAGGCGATCGTCGGCCATCTCAGCTTTCACCCGCCAGCTGTTCGGCGCGCCGACCGAAGAATCCCTGGGGTCGGAACGCCATCAATGTCATCAACCCGACGCC
>JAHECQ010000502.1 GCA_024641625.1 Acidimicrobiales bacterium
TCCAGACGTGGGTGACCGCGATCAGCTGGACAGCGGGTTTCGGCCCACGATCGTCGGTCAGCGAGAGGCACCGGCGGGAGTGACGGGAGAGGCCGCGCACACCGCATCGAGTCGGTTGGCGATCCGAAGAACCCTCGGCGCGACATGGTTTGGAGCAGCATTCCTCACCGACCGCCAAGACGATCGTCTGCTCCTCCCCCCGTCACGACGACGGTGTCCCCCGCCGTGCCGACAACTCTCGACCTCCGTGCAGGTCGCGACGGGGGAAGCGTCAAGAACGACCTCACCACGAACGACGATCCACTGAGTCACCCTGATGGAGACTCGGGCTCTTGGCCTCCCACCCGGTCGGGGCGGTCTGGTGGTCAGCGCGGAGCGCTGCTTCACCGCGCTTGGCAACACCCTGAAGATCGACTCGACATCGAACTCGTCACGTTCCCGGTCTGGTCGAGAATCTCCAGCCATCCCCGGGCGGCTCAAACTGCTCAGTTCACACACAGAACAGCATCAGCTCGTTACTGCTCGTTCCCGCTTCGATCGCCGATGGGATGCAGCTTCTCGCCCTGGGACCGTGTGGTCAGTCTTGTGCTTCCCAGGTGAAGTCGGCTGTGGCGGACTGGCCTTGAGCGGCAGGGTTGTTCTGGACGTCGACGGTGAAGCGAAGAGTGCGGCTGGTGGGGTTGGCGGCGGCGGTGAAGGTAGCGAGTCCAGTGGCCCAGTTGGTGTGGGTGGTGGAGAAGTTGGTGAGGGTGCCGGAGTAGATGGTGGAAGAGGGTGTGAAGCCGGTGCAGTTGCCGAACGAGCCACCGGTGCCGACTTCGATGGTGGTATTGAGATAGCCGGCGAGGGTTCCCGAGCTTGTGCCGTACATGCGGATGTCGGCAGGTGTGAGCGTGCCCGAGTACGTGACGGTGATGCAGTCGACGACCGGCGTGCCCGGGGTCATGGCCGACGCGGTGAACAAGGCGCTGCCGGTGTCGTCATCGGTGATGACGACCGAGCCGGACGTGAAGGTGTTGGTGGTGTTGTCGGTGGTGTCTGAGAACGCAGCTCGCGAGTTGGTCACGATCAGCACGGTGAGCATGAGCAGGCTCGCAGCGACTGCGGTCAGTCGCACGATCCCCAGAACGAGGTTGCGGTGTCGATAGATCAACATGAAAACGGCTCCAACGATTGGTCTTGTCGTAAGCATCGGTTGGCTGATTCAAGATGTGATGGGCCTAATGACCCCACGTATGGCAAAGCTGCCGATGTCCGAGCGTGGTGCACAGAGAGCCGCAGGGACTCATTCGAGGGTCGTTGGCGCCGATAGGGAGCCCATGAGCGCGCCTGCCATCGAGACCCCGCGCCGTCCGATGTCGTATCGGACGGCGACGTTCGCGCCTGCGTCACTCCCCGCCAACGGCGTCGTGGCCGTGCCGCCGGTGCGTGTAGCGGTCCGCCATCAGATCGCGGTCATCGGACAACCCGGCGCCAAGGCGTTGCCCGGGGATCCAATGGCCCCCCGTGCGTTACCGATGACGCGCCTTGTGGCCAATGCTGTGGCCACGTTCACGTTGATCTTGTTCGCTGGTCTGGCTGTCGCCGCGACAGCACCGCGCCTGTTCGGGTACGAGTCGGTGGTCGTCACCTCCGGATCGATGGAACCGGCGGTACACAAGGCCGACGTCGTGGTGACCGCCCCCTCCGACGGGACAGACCTCGGCGAAGGAGCCGTCATCAACTTCGATCGCAACGGCGAACGGATTCTGCATCGCATCGCATCGGTCACCACCAACGGCTACCGGACCTCGGGCGACGCCAACACGACGCCCGACTCCGAACTGGTCTCACCAGGCCAGATCCGCGGGGTCGGGATCGTCGTCGTCCCCTTCATCGGCCTGCCCGCCACCTGGGCCGCCGAAGGACAATGGCTCCTCCTCGCAGCGGCGCTCACCGGCCTGATCGCGTGCCTCCACATGAGCCGAGGACGCTGGCTCGACTCCGGCCAGGAGTTCCTGCTCCGATGAACACCACCCGCCCCGACCCAGCAGACCCGCCGATCGAGATCACCGCCCACGCCGAGGCGGCA
The DNA here is from genome assembly GCA_024641625.1 of Acidimicrobiales bacterium. Classification (GTDB taxonomy): domain Bacteria; phylum Actinomycetota; class Acidimicrobiia; order Acidimicrobiales; family SZUA-35; genus JAHECQ01. The sequence goes on from JAHECQ010000502.1 coordinate 2,072, forward strand.
CTTCGCACCGTGCGGATCGTGTTGGCCGTCCTGTCAATCCTTCTCCTCGGCGCCTACCGGCCACTCACCGGGCCACCCTCGTGGGTATCGTTGAGCGCCGCACTCGCCGGGATCGTTGCCAGTGTCGCCGGTCTCAACGCCATCTCTCGACGCTCACCAGACCACCAACGATGGGCGACGCTCACACAAACCCTCGACGTTGTGGCCGTGGTCGGCCTGGCCATCGCCCTCGATGACCCCCTCGAACACCAATCCTGGGTCCTGCTCGTCATTCCCGTCGTGAGCTCAGCCGTACGCTCCGGAGCGGTAGCGTCGCTGCTCTCCTGGATCGGCGGGTGCGCGGGATACATCGCCGCCGCCCGACTCGGAGCGATCGACACCAACGCCGACATCGCACTCATGACACGAGTACCCGGCACGCTGCTCGCCGTGGCCATCACCATTGGACTCCTGGCGCGATGGATGCGCGAAGGCTGGGAAATCCAGAACGAAATCACCACACTGGTCGCCGCCAGAGAACGACGACTGGCCGTTCTCGAACAAACCCGCCACGCACTCACAACCACCGGACCCAACGAAGCACTCACCCTTGCGGCGAGCCAGGCCCTCGCACTCGGGTTCGACGCCGTCACCATACAACACCTCGACCAAGACAAGCCCGTACACGTGGTCGGCCAAAGCGACATCATCGCGACGACCGACCCATCCCAGCACGACACCACACAAGGACCAGTCGTGACCGTTTGGACCGACAGCACCCAGGTTCGCTCCCACAGCATCGCTGCTCACGAACCACGCACGAACACCCTCATCACCGGATGGTCCCAAACCCCCATCGACGATGACCACGCCCAAGCGCTCGCCACACTCATCGCGATCACCTCCACCGCAATCGAAACCAGCACCCTGCTCCACAAACTCCGTCACGCCGCCGACCACGACCCCCTCACCGGACTCCTCAACCGAGGCGCACTCGACCGCAAACTCACCGACGTGGCCAACAAGCCGGGTCGACTTTCGATCGCGTTCATCGACCTCGACGACTTCAAACACATCAACGACACCCACGGCCACGACATCGGCGACAAAGCCCTCATCGCCCTCGCCCGACGACTCCAAGCCGTCGTCGGAACTCGT
>JAHECQ010000503.1 GCA_024641625.1 Acidimicrobiales bacterium
CCGAGCCGTACCGATCGACCACCAGCCCACCGAAGCCGTCGTTCTCCCCGTTGAGGAGCCGATAACCGGTCGTGTCATCACCGAGCTCACGACGAATCCCCGCAGCGGCCACTACCCGGCTCCGCCAGAAGTCGGCGTCGATGGAGGTTGGGGAGCCGGTATGCAGGATCCGAACCCGGATCGGTGAAGTGGGGTCGTAGAGGCCGATGGCCACGAACTTGCGTTTGTCGTCGAAGATCACGGCCAGATCGCCGGCAGTCCCATCGTGGGACTGATCGGTGATCGAACCATCGAAGAGCCAGGGATGCCCACCGCGAATCTGGCGACGGGCATCGGCAGTGACGCGGATGGCCAAGCGACGTTGACCGGGTGTGGGGAGATTCCCGGCCCAGGCCTCCACGCTCATCGAGCGGCCGATTCGAGGCGGCAACCTGGGGAGGGATCCATCGCTCCACAGCGGCCACAGAGCTCGACGATGACGTCGAGATCGCCTGCGTTGGCCAAACGGAGCTCCAATGACATGCACCGAACCTAACGGCGTCGCCGGGGAGATGGACGGCGAAGGGACGGCCTGCTCGACGGGCGGCGGATCAGGCCCCGGTCGAACGACGCCGGAGGCGACGCATACCGGTGAGCCACCGATCGATGTTGTCGCCCTTGCGTCGGACGTATTCCTCGACCTCGGGGTGTGGCAGCACATAGAAGCGCTCGTCGCGCAGTGTCTGCACGACCACCTGTGCGAGATCGTCGGCCTCGATGATCCCGTCGGTCTGACCGTCGCCGAGGCTTCGGGGAGCCATTGCGGTGTTCACGCCCTGAGGGCACAGGACCGATACCTTGATGCCCTCGTCACCGTGGGTGATCGAAAGGAATTCGGCCAGCTTGACCGCCGCCGCCTTGGTCACGGTGTAGGGACCAGAGCCCATGGCAGCCAACAGCCCGGCCGCGGACGCCGTGTTGAGCAGGTATCCGTCACCCTTGGCGATCATCGAAGGCAGCACCGCACGGGCGGCGTACAGGTGGGACATCACGTGGAGTTCCCACTGCTTCTGCCACACCTCGTTGCCGGCATCGGTGAGCACCCCTTCGCCTCCGGCGCCGGCATTCGAGCAGAACAAATCGATCGGGCCGTGGGTGGACAAGGTCCACTCGACGAGATCGATGATCTGTTGTTCGTCGGTCACGTCGCACTGACGACCGTCGCAGCCGATCTCGGTGGCCGCGGCCGTCACCGCCTCTTCGCTGAGGTCGGCGAGCACCACCGCCCGTGCCCCTTCGGCCAGGAAGGCTCGGGCCATGGCCCGACCGATCCCGCCGCTTCCTCCGGTGATGACGGCAACCTTGTCTGCAAGCTCCATGACGCGATCCTAGGCGTGACCGGCAGGTCGACAGCCAACCGGATCAGCCAGGCGGTTCGTCTGCCACGTTCGACCGTGCGGCGTCGACGCCGGGCAGTCGTTTGCGGGACCCGTAGGGGTGCTCCTTGTCGAAGAACGCCCCGCCGATGTTGGCGATCATGTAGGAGGAATGCCCGGCGGCCATCGCGGCACGGAATCCCATGGCGTCCTGGGCATCGTTGATCTGGCGTTTCATCATCTGCGCGGCCAGTGGATGAATTCGGGCGATGCGCTCGGCCTTGGCCATTGCCTGGGATTGCAGTTCGGCCCGGGGCACGACCTGCGACACGAAACCCAGTTCGTGCGCCTCGACGGCGGTCAGCAGACCCTGCTCCCACAGGAGATCCTTGGCCCGCCGGAAACCGATGTCGTAGGGGGTCGACGGAACCTGGAACAAGCCGGGAATGAACTGGGCATCCTCACTGGCGATGATCAGATCCATCGCGGCGGCAATCATCCATCCGCCATAGATGCACAGTCCGTGGACGGCAGCCAGCGTGGGCTTGGGAAGGTCACGCCACCGCATCGTGTTCTCGACGTTCCAATCCCACGAGCGTTGATGATGCCCGATCGTTCCGGGCGGGTAGGGACGAGCTGCTCGGTCGGCGAGTTCCTCGGCCGTTCCGATGTCATGGCCCGAGGACCAGTGCTCCCCCGCGCCGAAGAGCACGGCGACACGGACGTCGTGGTCGGCCATTGCCTCGGCGAAGGCTTCGTCGAGCGCTTCCAGCATCACCCGTGACTGTGCGTTGCGGTACCGCGGTCGGTTCAACGTGATACGAGCGACCGGGCCGACTCGCTCGTAGAGGACGGTGTCGTTCATCGTCGAAGTCTTCCACGATTGTCGCCCCCTGGCCCTCAGCTGCTGACGCAGCTCCCGGTGCCGGAATCTCGGATCGTTCGGTCCACGTCGATGAACGCCCAGGAATAGTCGGTATCGGTAAGGGTCAGCGCCAGGACGCCGAAGGTGTCGGTGATCAGCGACTCCGAAATCGCCAGGACGTCGGCAGCGAGCGGTGTGCGGAGGGCAGTGCCGCCCGTCCCGACGGTGATCTCACGGAAGCCGACCGGGCTGGGTGAGCGATCCGGTGACACCGTGGCCAGACGCTCGTAATGATGCGCATGTCCCGACAGGGCCAGATCCAACCCGTGCGCAGCCAGCAGCGTGATGAGATCGTTCAGATTCGTTGCGTCGGCATAGGGGCCCCAGGACGACCAACGGGGATGATGGGTGACGACGGCCAGGCAATCGTCGGCTGCGATGCCGGCCAACCGGTCCTCGACCCAGCGGTACTGCGGGTCGGTCGGGCTGCAACCCACGATCCCACAGTTGCTGTTGAGGAACAGCACCGTCCAACCGTTGACCTGTGCGGCGTGGTATCCCTTGTCGGAGGCGCCGGCGGCCGCCCCGAAATAGCCGAAGTAGCCGGCGGCACCGGGCGTGTAGTACTCGTGATTGCCGGGCACGGGACTGATTCGGGAACGGTGCCGTCCGAATTTCGGGTCGAAGCAGTTCTGGAAGTCCTCAGCAGAGCCATCGGGATAGACGAAGTCGCCCAGGCCCCAGATCGGTCCGCTGATCTGATCGAGCAGCGACGCCACTGCGGTCGAGCCATCGGCGCCGCAGCCGGCGATGTCGCCGACCACCAGCACATCGGCTGATTCGATGGGCGGCGGTTTCAGTGCCTCGGTGCACGCCACCCGATCGGCGCTCACCACCCCGCCCGTCTTCCCCGCCACGAAATACCTCAACAACCCCGCACGCCACGAATCCGAGAACACCCCAGCCGACGACACCCCACGCCAATAC
>JAHECQ010000504.1 GCA_024641625.1 Acidimicrobiales bacterium
GAGAAGACCGCGCCGTCCCGGTCGGGACCGTGCTGTGACGATCACGACGTGAGGCGATCGCCGATCTCGACCTTGGGACACTGATCGAGGATTCCTCCGACCGCGCTGACGATGCCGTCGAGGTCGACGCCGGCCATGAACGTGCTCAGGGTCAGGTGGCTGAGCACCCAACTCGGGTCGAGGACCCACGGCGGAAGGAAGCGGGCCGGCCGGCACAGGCCCCGGCTGCGGAGCTCGGCCAGCGCCGGGATTGCGAACAGGTCGAGTTTGCCGGCGAAGAGCAGACCCAGCAGGTCGGGACGGCCGGCGACGAAGGCGGTGCGGGCGAACGTCGACACCGCCAGGAACCCCGAGAGGTAGGCGCAGTCCTTGGTGAAGGGGAACCCTCCCGTGACCGGGGCGCCACGGAAGATGCGCCGCGTCGACTCGAACGCCTGCTCTGGGCTCGGGCTTCGATCGAGGAACCATCGGTACAACTCGATGAAGTCCGCGCCGTCGCAGACCATCTGCACGCCGATGACCCGTTCGGCCAGCCGACGAAGCCGATCGAGCCCGAGCGTGCCCGACACGTACTCCGCATACACGGCCAGTCCCTCCTGGGTCCGTGTCGTACCGGGATGTCCGATCGCCAGAATGGGAAGGTCGGTCTGTGCCCTGCCGTTCAGTCCGGTCGCGACGTGGATGAAGGCCTCGTGATTCAGGAGTTGGGCTGCATCCTTGTCGGTGAATCGAGCGTCTCGCCTGATCTTGATCCGGCTGGTGGATGCGACGGCGTTCGCCGACAGCTCGTCGACGATCATCACCTTCGGGGCGGCGTCGCCGAAATGCTCGTGCACCGCCGCCTCGATATGCGCGGCAATGTCTGCACTCGTGCGGTTCCGATCGGGCGCTCGGACGAGTTGCGCCGCGACGAGCCCCGACAGTTGGTCGAGCACGCGCTCGGCGAGGTCGATCGGCGTCGTCGGGTCGTTTCTCAATGGCTGGGTCGGCGTGCTGTACAGGCGGCCGCTCTGATGATGGAACTCCGCGGTCCCCACCGACGCCAGCATTCGAGCGGTTGCCTCGATCGAATCGGCCTCGCCGCCGAGCCAGTCGTCGACCACGCTGCCGGGCCGGAGCAGCCGCCGGGCGGCCTCGACACCTTCGAGTACCGGCGCCGGATCGATGGGTTGGTAGACGGGTGATGGAAGCTGCGATCCCCCTGCGGCGAGGAACTCGTCGCGGATCTCACCGGGCCAGGAGAGCGCCGACAGAACCCGCATCGGCTTGGCCACGTCGTGGAGGATCTTCGCCGCGCTGCGGTATCGGTCGTCATCGACAACGTTCGTCATCGGCGCACTCTTGCAGAGAATCGGCGTACTGTTCGTATTCCCTGTTCGTCGATCAGCGTTGCGGTTGTTGCACCAACAGCGATGCCCGATGTTGTGGCTCGAATGGCGCGGTGGGGTGGTCTCGACGCGAAGATGATGCTCGTCGACGACTCGGCAGGGGCCGAGACCGTCATCACCGAACCTTGGGAGCAGCAGATGAGCGACACACCCACGACGCAGTACGACGCCGTTGTCATCGGAGCAGGCTTTGGCGGGCTCTACGCCCTCCACCGCCTGCGCGACGAGATGAATCTGTCAGTCCGGGGGTTCGACGGCGCCGGCGGTGTGGGTGGCACCTGGTGGTACAACCGCTACCCGGGCGCCCGGGTGGACGCACCGAGCAGTCCGTTCTACGCCTACACCTTCAGCAAGGAACTGGTCGACGAGTGGGAGTGGACCGAGACCCAAACCGCGGGTCCCGATGTACTCGCCTACCTCGAACACGTCGCCGACCGGTTCGACCTGAGGAAGGACATCCAGTTCGACACTCGGGTCGAGGATGCGCGTTGGGAGGAGACTACCCAACGCTGGATCATCGAAACGGCACATGGTGAGGAGGTATCGGCCCGGTTCCTGATCTGTGCCACCGGAGCGCTGTTCATCGCCAACAAGCCCCACTATCCAGGCATCGACGACTTCGCCGGCCCGATCTACCACACCGGCCGTTGGCCGCACGAGCCGGTGTCGTTCGAGGGCAAACGCGTCGGCGTCATCGGGACCGGCTCCTCCGGCGTGCAGGCGATCCCCGAGATCGCCAAGACCGCTGAGCACGTCACGGTGTTCCAGCGGACCGCCCAGTACGCGCTACCGGCCCGGAACCGGCCGCTGACAGCGGCGGAACTCCAAGGGTTCCGCGACGACTGGGCGAAGCTGCGGGACTCGATGTACCGCCGTGGCGGCTGGCCGTTCCCCACCACCCGTCTGAAGGCCTGGGACCACACCCCGGAGGAGCGCCATGCCCGCTACGAGGAGATGTGGGCCGAGGGCGGCCTGCACCTCTCGATCAACAGCTACGTCGGGGTGATGGCCGACGAAGAACTGAACGAGGAAGTGGGCGAGTTCGTGCGGGGCAAGATCCGCGAGATCGTCGACGACCCCGAAACGGCCCGCAAGCTCACCCCCGACTACCTCTTCGGGACAAAGCGACTGATCCTCGACAACGGCTACTTCGAAACGTACAACCGCGAGAACGTCTCACTGGTCGACCTGCGCGAGGACCCGATCAAGGCCTTCAACGCGACGAGCGTGCAGACCGAGCACGGCGAGCACGACATCGACATGTTGGTGCTCGCCACCGGCTTCGACGCCGTCAGCGGCTCGATGCTGCAACTCAACCCACAAGGCCGGGGCGGTGTGCGCCTCAGCCAGAAGTGGGACACACGGTTCGACACCTACCTCGGCATGGCAATCGCCCGCTTCCCCAACCTCTTCATGATCCACGGTCCGCAGTCGCCCGGCGTGCTGTACACGATGCCCCTCGGCGGCGAACGGCACGTCGCCTGGATCGAGGCCTGCATCCGCTACCTCGACGAGAACGATCTCGGTGACATCGAGGCGACCGAAGAGGCCGAAGCAGCTTGGGACCAGGAGATCAGCGACCTGGCCGATCGGACCCTCTACCCCCGCACCAACTCGTGGTACACGGGCGCCAACATCCCTGGTAAGCCCCGACAGTTCCTGGCCCATCCACTGGGATCACGGTACTTCGACCGGCTCGACGAGATCGCCGCCGACGACTTCGACGGATTCGTCTTCGGACCACGCCGGCCGGCGGGTAGCCCGGCGTCGGCCGTGCACTGACGATCACTGACGACACCGACCCGGCCGCGTGC
>JAHECQ010000078.1:0-3672 GCA_024641625.1 Acidimicrobiales bacterium
GGCTTGTTGGGCCAGGTTGATGGCGCGCACGGTCGTCATGTCGGGTCCGAGCTCGTTGTCCTGGACGAGGCTCACGATGCCGTGGACCAATGCGCGAACGAGAATGAAGGCCTCTTCGGCGGCTGCAGGACTGTTGCGGCGGGTCAGAGAGTCCCTGATCGTTTCGATGGCGATGCGGATGGACGCGCCGCCCGCTGCCTGCGCGTCCTCGCGGGTGTCGATGGCGAGATCGACCACATGGCGGCCGAACATCAGCCGGTATTCGCCGGGATGGCCGAGACCCCAGCCCACGTAGGCGGCGACGAGGCCCAGCAAAGGTTCCTGGTCTGCTGTCCGGCTCGCCTTGACGCCTTGTTCGAGCGCGGCACCGAAGTCGGTGAATGCAAGCACTGCAGCGTTGGCAAGCAGATCGGCCTTGTTGGAGAAGTGGTGGTAAGGGGCGGCTTCTGAGACCCCGGTACGTTTGGCCACCGACCGCATCGTCACGGCATCGAGGCCCTTTTCTCGTGCGATGTCGATTGCAGCTCGCAGCAGCGACGACCGAAGGTCGCCGTGGTGGTAGCTGGATCGGGGGGAGGTCATCTCGGGAGTCACCACTTGACATCTTAACGATGATCAGACAATCTTAATGACACTAAGATAACGTCGATCCCCGGATGCGCCAGAGGAGCCAGTTCCATGAATCGATCGAGAATCTCCGGATGGTGCGCAGTGGCGTTCGTGGCCACAGTCGTGGCCATCAACGCCGTCGAGAACATCGGGACAAGCCGCCCGGACCCCGCAGCTACACCAGCTGAGATCGCTCGGTGGGCCACGGACGCGGACCCATACCTGTGGGGGACAACGGTCCTCGTTCCTGTCGCCTGGGTACTGCTCGGTGTCTTCGCTTCGGCCATGTGGACCGAGGCTCGAACGGCCGGGCACGACCTCTTCCCCGCCGTGCTCGGTCTGCTCGGCGCCGCCATGACCATGGGAACCCTGTCGGCCGCCATGGCCGCCGACGCGGTGCTCATCTCATCGATCGGGAACCTCGACGTGGTCCACGTCGAGGTTCTCTCCGGACTCTCGACCGTCCTGTTCCTCATGAACTGGGTCGCGTTGGCCATCGCTCTCTACGGACTCAGCCGGACAACGGCCGCGCTCGGCTACCTGCCCCGCTGGCTCGACCGAACAACCCTCGTCGGCGCTGCCCTGCTCATTGTGGGCTCCACCCAATCGGCCCTCGTGCTCAATGGAACCCTCCCGGCACTCCTCCCAGGACTGCTCGGCTTCGCCATCTGGCTCCTGTTCCTGCTCATCGTGGGACTGCGAGTCGCCCACTCCACCACCAACCAGCCAGAACACCGAAACCCCGACCCCAAGTCGCCCTCACCGGGGCACGGTCGGCGTGATCTCACATCACCTTTGCGCAGTGCCCACGCCGGTGCCGCCGACGCTCGGATCACTCGGTAACCGTGCAGAGGGTGACCAGGGAGTAGAGGACCACCTCGGCGGATCGCCCCTACCAATACTCCTCGTAGTGGATGTTGCCTGGTTCCTTCCGTCGGTCGAGGGTGAAACCGCGCTCGGTGAGCAACTGGACCACACCCACCGGTTCGGGGAACACCTCGGCTCCTTCGTGTTCCTCGGGAAGTCCGATCATCGCCGGATTGCCGCACAGGAAGACATGGGTGTCAGCCTGATCGAGGGTCACACCCAGCTCCCTGTCGAAGACGTCGTCGGTGATGAGATCCTGGATGTACCGCTTCGGCACGTCGGACTCCCGTGTCGGGAGGGGCACGTAGTGATAGTTCGTGTACCGCGACTCGAGCTCCCGGTGCTTGTCCAGGTAGCCGAGGTCGCGCCAGTTGCGCACCGTCACCGCCGAGACGATCGGGCCGGTGTGCCCCTTCCGCAACAACTCGATGACCATGGCGTTGTGGGGCGCCTCGCCGGTGCCCGTCGAAAGGAAGACGACCGTCGATCTGGGATCGCGCACCGATGCCAGCGTGTAGCGCCCGGCGACCTTGGGTCCGAGATAGATACGATCGCCGGGGCGCTTCAATGCGAGACGGGGTGTGAGTCCCGGCACGTTGTCAGGCGTCGGGGTCACGAGCACGATGTAGAACTCGAGCTCGTCAAGACCGCCTTCGTCGGTCAGGTAGCCATGCTCATCGAACATCCGACTCGAGATCGAATACGAACGACGAACGAGTTTGTCCCACTTCTCCTCCAGCCCAGGGTCGATGGCGTCATCGATCCGGTCCTCCCAGAACCCGAGCCCCAGCGAGGCGTACTGTCCGGGCAGGTACGATGTGTCGCCGTGATCGGGGCGTACCCGCAGGACCCACAAGTCGCTGTGGGTCGGCTCGAAGTGGGTGATGACCGCGTTGTAGTGCTCGTCGCGGAGTTCCTCGATGGCACCGGTGTGACGAAGGAGCGTTCGACGGGGTGACGCCGGCTCGGCGAGCCGCAGATCGGGAAAGCAGCGCCGGCCGATCAAATTGCCGATGGCGTAGCCCGGAGCTGTTGCGTCCGCGGCAGGGTGACCGACTTCCGGTTCCCCCAGATAGAACAGACGTCCGCTGGCGCCGGCGGCCGCAGTTGCCCCGACATCCTCGGGGCGCAGCGTGCTCCGAGGTGAGGCGAAGATGACATGATCGAACTGAAGGTCCGGCGTCCGCCGATCGTCGAAGTACGCCATGGGAAAGCCGCCGATCTCGCCGACTTGATCGGGAATCGATCGATACAGCACCGTCGCTCGACGCTCGCGCTCGAGACGGCGGAGCATGTTGTCACCGGCCGGTGACAGTCGGGTCGGATCCATACCGCCGGCAGCCAACACGACCCGATTGGCATGCGCCGCCGCAGTGGCCGCCAACTCCACCGCGTGGTCCGAATAGCCGATGACCAAGATGTCCTGATCGGAGACGACATGGTCGACCTGATCGATCTGATCGTGGATGACGGGCAAGGAGTCGATGTGGATGCGATCGGACTCGGCCGCCGGCACCTCGGGGCGCCACTCGCCGTTGGTCGCCCGCTCGGCGATGAGCACGGCGCGGGTGCGGTACGAGAGACGGTTGGTGTTGACCACGAGATCGTCGTCGATGGCATCCACGCTCTCGATCCACTCGCCGTAGCCGACATCGAGCTGATTGTCACCGACCAGTTCCGGGAAGACGACCGCGTTACTGCGCTCGATGATACGGATCAATCGAAGGCCCGAACGAAGGGACGAAACAGCCACCGAAAGGCCTCCGGCCGAACCACCGACGATCACGAGATCGTAGGCACGTTGGACATCTGACGTGGACACAGGCTCGGCGCTCATGCGTAGTGAACGTATCGCCTTCAGGATCCCTTCCTCTCGGATGCAGAGCTGCATCGAGCCGGTTAGTTTCAACGCCATGGACATGACCTACCCACCCGAGACAGAGGCGTTTCGCGCCCGTATCCACACGTTCCTCGATCAGAACCTCCCCGCTGACTGGAAGGGCATCGGGGCGTTACCCGAACAGGAGCGGTATGCCTTCCAGGTGGCGTGGCGTCAGATCCTCCGCGACAACGGCTTGCTCGCTCCGAACTGGCCGGCAGAATATGGCGGCGCGGGCCTCGGTCATCTCGAACACGTGCTGCTGTACGAGGAGTTCGCCAAACAGGGGGTGCCCACGTCGGGACCCAACGATGGCT
>JAHECQ010000078.1:3682-11974 GCA_024641625.1 Acidimicrobiales bacterium
CAGTATCGGAATGGTCGGCAACACCATCCTCGCCTTCGGCACCGAGGAACAGAAGAAGCACTACATCCCGCGTATCCTCGATGGCACTGACATCTGGTGTCAGGGCTACAGCGAACCCGATGCCGGTTCCGACCTGGCCAACCTCGGCTGCAAGGCCGAACTCGACGGTGACGAATGGGTCATCAACGGGCAGAAGATCTGGACGTCGCAGGGCCACACCGCCAACATGATCTTCGTCCTGGCCCGCACCGATGTCGATGTGGCCAAGCATGCGGGCATTTCCTTCTTGTTGGTCCCGATCGAGCAACCCGGCGTCGAGATGCGACCCATCACCAACATTGTTCGCCACGATCACTTCAACGAGGTGTTCTTCACCGACGCCCGATGCCCCAAGGAGAACGTGCTCGGCGGACTGAACAACGGGTGGGCAGTCGGCAACACGCTGCTCGGTTTCGAACGCGGTGTCGGCGCCACCACCACCGCGCTCAACTATCGGGCCGAGCTGAACAATTTCATCGATACCGCCCGACAGCTGGGCAAGGCCGACGATCCCCTGGTGCGCCAGGACATCGCTCGACTGCACACCAAGGTCGAGATCATGCGCTTCCGGGGCATGCAGGCCTTGACTCGTTACCTCAGCGGTCAGCAGCCCGGCCCGGAGGCCTCGATCGGCAAACTGTTCTGGAGCCACTATCACCAGGAGGTCACCGAGGCGGCCATGAATCTGCTCGGGGCCGAAGCGATGGTCGGCTTCGGGGAAGAGACCCGGGGTGGGATCGGGGCTCCTGCCATTGGCACGGCGAACACGGCCGCCAACTGGATCGCCAGCTTCCTCATCGCTCGACCGGGCACCATCTACGCCGGCACGTCCGAGGTCCAACGCAACATTGTCGGCGAACGAGTCCTGGGCCTCCCCAAGGAGCCGCGGGCGGATACCGGCACGTGGAAGGAGAGCCAGGCGGCGTACCGCTGAGCAGGACGCCGCACACGTCGGTTGGGTGCGGGTACGAAGGGGCGACGCTTCATACCCGCACCCAACCGGCGACGGTACCAGGGCGGCACCAGTGACCCCAATCGATCATCGAGCAGATCGGTCGGGTCCGGTCAGCTCACCTCGATATCCGACTCGGTCTTGAATGCGGTGCGCGGATAGCCGCCGGCATCGATGATCGAGTCGGCCATGGGCTCGAGGAGAGTGAGCAACTCGACGACGTCGTCGCCGAGCGCGAAGAACACCTCGCTCTCGAGGAGGTCGGTGGTCTCCTCGATGTCCCGCCGGAGATCACGACCGAAATCTGTCAACTGATCGTCCTCGACCCACCCCTCGTCGCGCAGCCTCGACTCGGCGCGATCGAACTGTCTCGTCGTCGATCCCCTGCTCAGGGCATAGCTTCGACGGGGTATTCCCCACCACAGTTCGGTCAGCAGCATGATCTCGGGGGCCGACAGCCCATGCGACGTCCAAGCCAGGGTGTGGCAGTCGCCCCGATGTTCCCTGACCAGGTCGGCGGCCTTCCACAGGTCGCCGAAGGGATCGCCCGTTGGCCCCATGATGGACTTCAGGCCTGCATACAGCGGGCGTCCAGCGTGCTGACATCCGACTGACGCCTGCACGAGCAGCTCGGTGGCTCGGGCCACCTCGGTCGGCGTTGCCCTGAGCACTCGCCGGAGGAAGGTCTGCTGGGCGGACAGGCGGGCGGCGAGTATCTCGTCGCGACCGGCCAGCCGCCACCCCTCATCCACCGCAGGGATGACGACCTCAGGGCTGAACACCCCGAAGGCCGCGGCGACCACGTCGCCGGGCACCTGCCCCAGGCAGGCACCTCGACTGGTGAAGTAGGCCACACGATTCGGTGTTTGGACGCCATTGAACTCGCCGGCACTCGGCCCGAATCCGAGCGCTTCGAATGCGTCGTGAACCTCGGGAGCAAAGTAGACGCTGGCGGCCAGTGGCTCGATCAGGTCTCGCATCCGGCGTATGAGCCGCAGGAAGTGGAAGAGATCGCTCCCCGTTGCCTCCATCAGCTGAAGTCCGGCGGGTTCCAGTTGGGGAACACATCGGGCAGATCGTCGGCCACCGACAGGGTCCACTGCGGGTCACGCTTCTCGAGGAAGCTGGTGACACCTTCCTTGGCATCGGCCATCGCGCCCAGGGCCTGGATGGCCCGGGAATCGACCTTGTGGGACTCCATGGGGTGATCGAAGGTGAGTCCACGCCAGAGCATCTGGCGGGTGAGCGCCACCGAGACCGGAGCAGCGTGAGTAGCGATCTCACCGGCGATGGCAGTGGCACGGGCCAGCAACTCATCGGCCGGCACGACCGTGACCAGGCCGGCAGCACCGGCCTCCTCGCCGCTGAACACCCGGCCCGAGTAACACCACTCCGTCGCCTTCGAGATGCCGACCACCCTCGGCAGGAACCACGACGACACCGCTTCGGGGACGATGCCACGTCGGGCGAACACAAACCCGATCTTGGCGTCAGGGACCGCCAGCCGGATGTCCATCGGGAGCGTCATCGTGATGCCCACCCCAACCGCTGCGCCGTTGATGGCCGCGATGATCGGCTTCTTCAGTTCGAAGATGCGCATACTGACCCGCCCGCCACCGTCCCGGTTCGGCTTGCTGGCATCTCGTCCGCGCGCAGCCGCGTTGAACGTGTCACCTCCGGCCTGGCCCAATTCGGCTCCGGCGCAGAACCCACGTCCCTCGCCGGTCATGATCACCGCGCGAATTCCGTCATCGCCATCGATGACATCGAACGCATCGAGCAACTCGGCCTGCATCGTCTCGGTGAAGGCATTCAGCCGCTCGGGCCGGTTGAGTGTGATGGTGGCGATCTTGTCGTCGGTCGAAAGTCTGATCTGTTGGTAATCCACCCCCAAGGTCTAGCGTTTCATGGTGCACGTCGTCGACCTCGGGTTTGTGCTCGTAGCGCTTGCCCTGTCGGCCGGTGGCATCGTGCAGGGATGCATCGGCTTCGGCATGGTTGTCGTTGCCTTTCCGGTGCTGGTCATGGTCGAGCCGGCGCTGATGCCACAGACAATTCTCGTGGTGAGCCTGCCCACCACCCTGGTCAACGCCTACAAGAATCGGGGCGAAGCCAACTATCGAGAGGTGGCCTGGCTGTCGACGGGGCGCATCCCCGGTCTCGTACTCGGCGTGCTGTTGGTCAGTCGGGTCGATCGCTCATCGCTGGCCATAGCCGGCGGCCTGGTGGTTCTCGTGGCGGTCGGACTCAGCCTTGTTGCGCCGAGCCTGCGCCGCAACATACCCACGATGCTCACCATCGGTGGCGTCTCGGCCCTCTTCGGCACCTCCATCGGCATCGGTGGTCCCCCGCTCGGCCTGCTCTACCAGCACGAGCGGGGGCCACGGCTACGGTCGACCATTTCCTTGATCATGCTGACGGGAGCACCTGTCAGCTTGCTCCTACTCGCCGTCGCTGGACAGCTTCACCACGCCGATGTCGCCACCGGTGCGGCGCTCGCGCCCTTCGCCGTCTCAGGAACGATGATCGCGCCACGCTTTGCCCCGTGGTTCGACGAACGCATGCGGAAGATCATCCTCGTGTTGTGCGCCTCGGCATCGATCGTGGCGATGGCCAAGGTGCTGCTGACCTGACTTGACCCGATCAGGTCAAGTCGGCATTCATGACACTTCGAACGGCGTCGATCTGCTGCATCGACAACCGCCGCCACGATGGGTTGTACTCGTAGGCCTCCCACAACGACTGCAGTTGATGCCCTTCGATCGCCAACTCGACGCAGCTGTCGGGGACCAGCGCCGGGTGTGGCGCCCCGCAGGCATGCGCAAGCTTGAGGAGCTCGTGACGAAGCTCTTGGATGTAGCGCCCGGCCCGCACCGACTTGTCGGTGGGATCGAGTCCTCGGGCCAGACGCTTGTTCTGGGTGGCCACCCCCGTCGGACAGTGATTGGTGTGGCATTTCTGGGCCTGGATGCAGCCCACGGCGAGCATCGCCTCTCGGGCCACGTTGATCATGTCGGCCCCCATGCAGAGGGCAACCAGGGCATCGGCCGGGAAGCCGAGGCGACCGGACGCGATCCATACCACGTTCTGATGCATGTCCCGCTCGGCGAACGTGCGATAGACCTCGGCGAACCCGGCTCGGAACGGAAGGGCAACGTGGTCGGCGAAGGCCAGCGGTGCCGTGCCCGTACCGCCCTCTCCCCCATCGATCGTGATGAAGTCGGGCCCGGTACCGGTGGTGTTCATGTAGTCGGCCAGATCCCTCCAGAAGTCACGTTCACCGACTGCACTCTTGATGCCGACCGGCAGACCGGTGGCCGCTGCGATCAACTCGATGAAATCGACCATCTCCGAGACCGAAGCGAACTGGGAGTGGCGCGACGGACTCGCCACTGTGATTGCCACCGGGACGCCGCGTGCCTCCGCGATCTCGGAGGACACCTTGGCGGCAGGAAGCACCCCTCCCAGGCCTGGCTTGGCCCCCTGACTGAGTTTGATCTCGATGGCCTTCACCGGAATTCCGTCGATTGCCGCCAGCAGCCGATCCAGGGAGAACCGTCCGTTCGCATCCCGGGACCCGAAGTAGCCGGTACCGAGCTGATAGACCAGGTCCCCTCCGCTTCGGTGGTAGCGGCTGATGCCACCCTCGCCGGTGTTGTGCAGGCAACCCGCCAGTTTCGCCCCTCGGTTCAGCGCTTCGATCGCAGCACCCGACAACGACCCGAAGCTCATCGCCGAGATGTTCACGATCGACGCCGGACGGAACGCCTTCGGTCGGCCTCTCCACTCCCCGATGACCTTGGCCGCCGGCAACTCGTTGGTGTCGCGTTGGGGCACGTGCGGAAAGGCAGCCTGACGAATGAAGGGGTAATTGGGGACGTCGAGGCGATTGTCGGTCCCGAAACCGAAGTACGAGTTCTGACCCTTGGCCGAGGCATAGACCCAGCGACGCTGGTCACGGCTGAAGGGACGTTCCTCGTCGTTGTCGGTGACGATGTACTGGCGAAGCTCCGGCCCGACCTTCTCGAGGACATAGCGCAGATGGCCGACCACAGGAAAGTTGCGCAGGATTGCGTGCTGCCGCTGAGTAAGGTCCCAGATCGTCAGGCCCACGACGGCGAACGCGACCGCAACTACCAACCAGAACATTCGCTGCTCAGAACTCGAGCGGGAGCCGGCGCGGTCCCCGCACTTGGCCACCGGCCCAGGTCACCGCGCTCGGATCCTCGAGGCGGAAGTCGGGGATGCGAGCCAGGAACTCTTCGAGCGCCACGACCATCTCCATCCGGGCCAGGTTGGAGCCGGCACAGCGGTGGATGCCGACCCCGAAGGCAATGTGCCGATTGCGCAGGCGGTCGATGTCGACGACGTCGGGATCCTCGAACATCTCCGGATCTCGATTCGCTGCTGGAAAGTTCAACAGCACCTTGTCGCCGACGTGCATCGGGCACCCGTTGTACTCGGTGTCCTCGCTGACCACACGAGCCATCGTGACCGGGGAATACGCCCGCAGGAACTCCTCGACCGCGTTGGGAATGAGGCCTGGGTCCTCGGCCAATCGACGGCGGTCGTCAGGATGCGACGCGAGGTGCCACAACGCCGAGCCGATCGAGCTCCAGGTCGTGTCGATCCCGGCTACCAGCATCAGGTTGCAGGTGCCGACGATGTGCTCGTCCGACACCGGTTCGCCGTCGATCTCGGCCGACATCAGGTCGCTGATGAGATCGTCCTTTGGATTGGCGCGCCGGTCGGCGACCTCACCGCGGAAGAAATTGAAGATCTTCTCGCGCGAGGCGGCACGAACGGCGGGATTCGACAGCCCGATCTCGAGCACTCCTCGAACCCAGTCCGTGAACTCGTCGGCCCGACCCTCGTCGACACCGAGCAGGTGCGCGATGACCCGCGGCGGGATCTGCTGGGCGTACTGCTGCGCGCCGTCGACTCGCCGATCGGCGACGAATCCCTCGACGAGGCGACGAGCGAGCGTCCGAGTGTAGGTTGCGTGCTCCTCGACGGCATGGGGCGAGAACGCGGGAAGGATCAGCCGCCGCGACCACGTGTGCACCGGAGGGTCGGCGCTGATCGGCGGAGCGTTGACGGTGTGGTAACCCCCGCCGCCGAGCACCTGCTGGCTCTCCGGTGGCCGAACCACGATCGGATCCCGACTCGACAGCACCGGAACCAGACGTGCCATTGCCACGACGTCTTCATAGCGCGTCGGGAGGAACGAGCCGCCCCAGCGGTCGGTGTGGGCGACCGGGCACTCATCGCGCATGTCGGCCCAGATCGGGTAGGGGTCGGTGATGTACTCGGCGTCGAAGATGTCGTAGTCGGTGGACCAGTCGGCCACCGGCGGGGTGAGCGGCACGGTCACCGCGTCCGACGGCGGTGTCACGGTCGAGCCGCTGTCGGCCATCGTCACTGCGTGATCGTGATGGCGTACTCGGGACAGTTGTCAGCGGCGAGCTGGGCCTTCTCTTCCATGCCCTCGGGCACGACACCGTCCCCGGCCGCAGTGGCGTAGCCGTAGTCGTCGACGTCAAAGAGGTCGGGCGCGATGGAGTAGCAGCGGTTGTGGCCTTCGCACTTGTCGGAATCAACCTGGATCTTCATCGATGTGGTCCTCTGGGATCTTGGATGGAGTATGGCGGTCGACTCGCGACAACCGGCGCCAGGCTACCCGACCATCCCGAGGCTGTCCTGCCAACGGCCGGCCGGTACCCTTCGCCCGTGATCTCCTCCCGGCCGCCGATCCGGTCGCGTCTGCCGCGCCGACCGTACGTCCGTGATGGCATCGTCATCGGCGCGGCAACCGGCATCTTCGGCGTGGCCTTCGGCGTGTTGGCCGGCACCACCGGGCTGTCGGTACTCCAGGGCTTGACCCTGTCGATGCTGGTGTTCACCGGCGCGTCGCAGTTCGCGGCCGTCGGCGTCGTGGCTGCCGGTGGTGACCCGGCAACCGCTCTCGGATCGGCCCTCCTGCTGGGCGCCCGGAACGCCTTCTACGGCATGACGATGGCCGCGCACATCCACGGATCCCTGGCCAAACGTGCTCTGGCGGCTCAGCTCACCCTCGACGAATCGACGGCTCTGGCGATCGGTCAAGGCGACCCGACGGACATCGAGGGTGCCTTCTGGGCCGGAGGTGTCGCCGTCTTCGTGTTCTGGAACCTGGGCACGGTGGTGGGTGCCCTCGGCGGGCAGGCCATCGGCGACCCCTCGGCGCTCGGACTCGACGCAGCCTTCCCAGCCGGCTTCATCGCCCTGATCATGCCGGCCCTGAGGCACCGGGCCGGGCAGGTGGCCGCCCTGAGCGGGCTCACCATTGCCTTGGTCGCTCTTCCGCTCACTCGCCCCGGGCTCCCCATCGTGTTGGCCGCGGCCGGAGCCTTGATCGCCTATCTGGTCGTCGGCCCTCCGCCACCGGCCACCACGCCATCATGAGCTGGACCGCCATTCTTCTGCTGTCCGCCGGCTGCTATGCCCAGAAAGCCGCCGGGATGCTTGCCCTGGGTCGGATCGGCGCCGATGGCCGTCTCCGCTCGATCGGAACCTTGCTCCCGCCGGCCCTCCTGGCGGCGCTCGTTGCCCTGCAGACCGTCAGCACCGACGGTGTCTTCGACGTCGACGCCCGCCTCGTCGGAGTGGTCGCCGGAGGGATCGCCGCCTGGCGAAAGGCCCCGTTCTGGCTGGTCGTCACCATCGCCGCGGTGACCACGGCGCTGCTTCGTCAGGCGTCGAGGTAGCGGGTGACCGCAATACCCGAGCCGATGAAGCCGATCCCGGCGCCGGCCGCCAACAAGATCATGGCAACCGGGAACAACTCCGACGAACTGAGGACGAAGCTGTCGAAGAGGCGGAACGTGGTCTGGGTGAGCAGGTTACGGATCATCCGGTTGAGCCCGAACACCGCCAGCGTGCTCACCCCAGCCCCGATGAGGCCCTGTACCAGCCCTTCGAGCATGAAGGGCACACGGATGAAGGTATTGGTGGCACCGACGAGTCGCATGACCTCGATCTCCCGACGACGGGCGAAGAGGGCCGTACGAATCGAGTTGTACATGAGCAACGAGGACGCGGCTGCCGATGCCAGCGCTGCGCCAAGCATGATGTTCGACGCCACGCGCGTGAACTCGTTCACTCGCTTGATGACCTCTCCTGCGAAGTCCACGCTACGAACGCCGGGCAGTTGCGAGAATTCCCGCCCCAGCGCCTCGACCACGTCGAGTTCGGGGATCTCGGGCACCACCCGGAACGACGTCGGCAGTTGCTCGGGCGTCACCGACTCGATGACCGCCGGT
>JAHECQ010000505.1 GCA_024641625.1 Acidimicrobiales bacterium
CACCTGATCTTCTCTGATCCGGAACACCGCGAAGCCCGATCGCTGTCGGCCGATGCGATGGAACAACTCGGCTACCAGAGCGAGTCGGCCACGTGGCGCAACGCCTACCTGATGGGCGCACACGAATTGCGCAACGGCTCGATCCAGCTCGGCTTCGGCCGGCCCTCGCCGGTGGCGGCCGGCATGACCGGTGAGCAACTGATCGACATGATGGGCACCCGCTTCAACCCTGCCAAGTGCGAACTCGACACGTTGTCGGTCGCCTTCACCGTGACCGACCTCGACGCCGAGACCGAACCGCTCACACACCGCCTCACGGTCGAGAACCAGACGATCCACCACGACACCGACAACACCGACGCGGACGTCGCCGTCACGCTCAACCGGGCAACGATGATCGAGGTGATCGCCGCCTCCGACGGACTCGACGCGCACATCGAGGGTGGTTCGATCACCGTTGACAGCGGCGACATCGACACGCTGCGGGCGCTCCTCGGCGCCCTCGACATCTTCGGTCCGGCCAACCTCGTCGAACCCTGAGCCTCAGTTCCTGGGGACGTCCTTCCAGGGACCGACCTTGTCGACGCGGGGCTCGCCGGGAAGGCCGAGGACCTGCTCACCGATGATGTTGCGCAGGATCTCCGACGTGCCACCCTCGATCGAGTTCGCCCGCACGCGCATGAAGGAGTAGCGAGTGCCGTGCATCGTGCCGGTCACATCCAGGTCGCCAGGACGACGGAACGTGTAGTCGTATCCGATCAGAGCATCTGCGCCCATCAGATCGATGCAGAACTCGTACAGCGGCTTGTTGAGCTCGGAGAAGGCAAGCTTGGCGATCGTCATCTCGGGTCCGGGGTTGCCGGCGCGAGCGTTCTCGCCGGCTCGCCGGTTGGTCAATCGATTGACTTCGGCCTGGCACCACAGCCGCATCATCCGGTCCTTGCGGGCACCGTCCTGCTCCGACGGGTCGAGCGTCTTCCAGATCTCGACCGCATCGTTCGCCGCAGCACCGCGTCGCACCACTGAACCGCTTCCGGCGCCACTGCCGGTACCGATGGCGTTGCGCTCGTTCATCAGGGTCGTGAGGCTCGCTCGCCACCCTTCGCCGACCTCGCCGATTCGATGGGCGTCGGGGACCCGAGCGTCGGTCATGTAGACCTCGTTGAACTCGGCTTCACCCGTGATCTGGCGGAGCGGCCGAACCTCGACTCCCTCGGCGTGCATGTCGAGCGCGAAGTACGTCATCCCCTTGTGCTTCGGAGCCTCAGGATCGGTACGGGTGACCAGCATGCCGAAGTCGGCCAGGTGCGCCATCGTGTTCCACACCTTCTGACCGTTGACGATCCACTCGTCACCATCGCGCTCAGCCTTCGTGGCGAGCCCAGCGAAGTCGGAACCGGCGCCAGGCTCGGAGAACAACTGGCACCAGATCTCCTCGCCGGTGAACATCGGGCGAAGGAACCGCACCTTGGCCTCGTGGCTGCCGTGCGTGACGATCGTGGGGCCGGCGAGCAACATGAAGAAGCTCACGGCTTCAGTTGGCTTGGCGCCGGCTTCTTTCATGCGTGTGTCGACGAGCTTGTTCAGCTCCGGTCGAACACCGAGGCCGCCGTAGCCCTTCGGGAAATGCACCCAGGCAAGCCCGGCGTCGTAGCGGGCGCCACGAAAGTCACGATTGTCCATCGTTGATGGGTCATTGGCGGCGAGCAGGGCGTCGATCGCCTCGGCGACCTCGCGAGTTTCCGGATCGGTGGCAGCAGCATCGGGGCGCGTGTCGAGCGTGGTCATCCCCCCAGTCTGGCAGGCGGCATCCACTCGCCTGAAGCCCACACCCACCCGCAAATTCGGAGCGAACAGCGCACCGAGCGCGAGCACGGCCCCGAATTCAGGATGGGAGGTGCGGTGGGGCTGTGCCTGAGAGTCAGGGGTTGATGAGAGCGGAGACGAACTCGGCGGGATCGAACGGGATCAGATCCTCGATCGTCTCACCGATGCCGACGAGCTTCACGGGGATGCCCAGCTCGGTCTCGATGGCGAACACGATGCCACCCTTGGCCGAGCCGTCGAGCTTGGTGAGCACGACGCCGGTCACGTTGGTGGCCTCGCCGAACTCGCGGGCCTGCGTCAGCCCGTTCTGACCAGTGGTCGCATCGATCACCAGCAACGTTTCGGTCACCCGACCGGCACCCTTTTCGGCGACCCGTCGAACCTTCTTCAGTTCTTCCATCAGGTTCGACTTGGTGTGCAGACGTCCGGCGGTGTCGGCCATCACCAGTTCGATGTTGCGCGCCGCTGCCCGTTCGACCCCGTCGAAGATGACCGCGCTGGGGTCGCTGCCTTCCGCGCCGCGGACGATCTCGGCGCCCGATCGTTCGGCCCAGGTCGTGAGCTGTTCAGCGGCGGCAGCTCGGAATGTGTCACCGGCAGCCATCAACACGGTGCGGCCGTCGCGGATCTGCTGGTTCGAGAGCTTTCCGATGGTGGTGGTCTTGCCGACGCCGTTGACCCCGACGAACATCCACACGTTCGGGCTGCCTGCGTCACCGGGCTCGAACGTCAGCGACCGGTCGGATCCCTCGAGGCGCGACACCATCTCGGCCTCGAGTTCGTCGAGCAGCGCCTGTGGCTCGGTGATCTCCTTGGAGCCGACCTTGGCTCGCAGCCCGTCGATCAGTTCGGTGGTCACGCCAACGCCGACGTCGGCGCGCAGGAGTGCCTCCTCGAGATCCTCGAAGCTCTCCTCGGTGATGCCCGTGCGACCGAGCACACCCGCAAAGGCACCGGTGAACGCGAGCCGGGCTTTCGAAAGTCGATCGCGCAGCGAGACCGGCTTGACTGGCTCGGGTTCGGGCTCAACGAGGTCCTCCGGCAGTTCGTCGACCAGCGTGGCTGTCTCCGAATCGTCTGCCGGCCTGGGTGGCGGAGCTGATGGTCGGGCCGGGCGATCCGGCTGAGCTGCGGAGCGAGCGGCGTTGCGTCGGTTGACGACGACGACACCGATCCCGAACGCCACCACGAGGACGGCGAGGATCAGAAAAATGACTTCGATACCCATCGCCGCCCGACGCTACCTGTGATGCCCGACACCCACGCCCCAGCGCGGTCCCCACTGCCCAGGGCACGGGGGACCAGCGTGGTCCCCACTGCCCTGGGCACGGGGGACTTGGGTGGGTCAGGGAGCGGAGGT
>JAHECQ010000079.1 GCA_024641625.1 Acidimicrobiales bacterium
CCGGTCGGGATCGAAGGTGACCCCGACCGGGGTCACCTGGAGGTCGCCGGCGCGGCTGATGGTGCTGAGCGTGGCGAGGTGACGTTCTCGGAGAAACGTCACCACCTCGAAGGGCGGCCGATGGGGGTCGTAGGAGTCAGTCATCGAGGAGTTTGGCCACCTCGGGTGCGGTCATGATGACGCCTTCGCTCTCGTAGGCATCGTGATTGGCCTCGATCCACTCAGGTCGATAGCGGTAGTTGACCATGAGCGCAAAGGACTGCTGCCAGCCGGCATAGCTGGGGTTGGCCCACCAGTTGATGCGTTCGATACGTGACCCATTCGCCAGATGGAAGTTGGCGACCGGGTCGACGGCGTGGTCGCCTCGTCGTTCGTTCGCCAGGTAGTGGGCCGCGAGGCGCATCAGCGTCGGCCGGGCGGCTTCGACGAGCGTCGCCGAGACGGGGCGAGGTTGGCTGATGATCTCGACCAGACGATCGTGGGCCTGGTCGGGCTGCCCGGGGGAGAGTTGGCCGGTGTCCTGCTCGTTGAGCAGATCGGGATCCTCCAGATGCTTTTCGAGCCACGAGCGAAAGCCGGGGATGGGCGACAATGTCGAGAACGTCTCGAGATTGGGAAGTTCGGCCGCAAGTTGCTGCACGACCTGTTTGATCAGGAGATCGCCGAGGGGGACGCCGGCGAGACCCTGATGGCAGTTCGAGATCGAGTAGAAGATGGCGGTGTCGGCCTCGTTCGGCTCGACCCGGTCGAGGCCATGATCCAGCAGCGGCGGGAGGTCACGGCTGATACCCCGGGTCAACGCCACCTCGACGAAGATCAGCGGCTCGCCGGGCATGCTCGGATGGAAGAAGGCGTAGCAGCGTCTGCTCGGGCCCAGCCGGCCACGGAGGTCGTCCCAGGACTCGATGGCGTGGACGGCCTCGTACTCGATGAGCTTCTCGAGCACTGCTGCCGGGCTGTTCCAGTCGAGTCGTTCCAGGCGCAACAGGGCGACGTCGAACCAGGACGTCAGGATGGTGCGTAGATCGTTGTCGAGCTGGGCCAGGGCAGCGGTCTCCCGGCGGAGTGGTAGGAGTTCCTCACGGAGGTCGATCAAGAACGGGAGACCGCCGTCGATACCGACGAATCGCCGCAGAAGGCGGCCGCGTCGCGGCTCGAGTGCCGCCTTCAGGCGATGCTCGGCCCGGCGCCGTTCGTCGAGGTTGTCGGCGCCGACGACCGAGGCGATGGCCTCATCGACGGCGTGGTCGTCGTGGTCGTAGTCATTGGCCAGAAGCTCGAAGAACCGCCGCTGGCCGGTGGCGTTCAGATCGAGAAACGATGCTCCGACCGCGGTCGCCCGTCGTCGGGCTGCCACCTCGCCGCCGCGACCATCGATGCATTCGTCGATGAGCCGTCTGAGGCGCCGAAGATCGGAGTCCGGGAGCGACGGTGAGAGTCGAAGGTCATCCTCACTCCGATCAGGGCTCCGCCATCGGCGGACCTGACGAATCATTCGATTCAGACGCCGCTCAGCCATGGCGCACGAGCATAGGCGGGCCGATCAGCCGGCGGCAGGCGTGCCTGCGTAGGGAACCGGATCACCTGGTTTGGGAATCAGCGGTCGGCTCCAGGAGAGGTTCCCGGCGAGCACCTCGGTGACCGCCCGCCAAGCAGTGGGATCCCAGCCGTTGGCGATCTGTGTGTAGCCGTCGCTACGGACATAGACCAGTGACGGCAGGCGGTCGATACCCAGACCGAGAATGGCAGCACGATCTGGATCGGCGAACGTGAGGTACCTGTCGGCCCAGGGGCCGAGAAACTCCCGACAACCGTCATCGTCGGCTGCCACCAACCAGGCGACGCGAATGTCTGCCGGCGTGTAGTGGTGCAGGAACTGACCGGCGGTCTCGAGGATCCACGCACTCTCGTGCGTGTACGGATCGAGGGCGACCATGATCAACGGATACGAGGTCAACCAGTCGCGGACTGGGTACCCCTTCCCCTGAATCGAGTCGAGGATGACGGTGTTGAGCGGATTGTCGCTGGATGCTTCAGCCACGGGCGGCGAATCTAGCGCACCTGAGGCCAGACTCCGAACTTTCCGACGAGTTTCTCCTCGAAGGTCACTTCAACGATCCCTTCGATCCGATGACTCGACACCCCGATGCAAGGAGCGGATCGAGCGCTGTAGGGTTCACGCGGTGCATCCGATCGAGCAACTTCGCTACGTCGCCCGGGCATCGGGCGCTGATGCCTCGCTGTTGGTGCAGGAGGCTGCGTCCGCCCTCGGTGTCTTCGGTCGCGATCCTGCGGGCCTGGTCACGGCATGTCGCAGGTTGCTGACCCGTCAGCCGGAGGTCGGGCCCCTCTGGTGGATGTCGGCCCGCATGGTCACCGCTTCCGATGCCCGGGCCGAGGCGCGTCTGATCATCGCCGAGCTCAATGCCGACTCGACTTCGCGAACGTTGTCCCACGAGCTCCCCGATGCTGCACGGGTGCTCATCGCCGGGTGGCCCGACACGATTGTCGGGGCGCTGCCCCGACGGGGCGACGTCTCGGTGCTGGTGCTCGACGTCGAGGGTCAGGGCCATTCCGTCGTTCGCCGCCTCGATCGCGCCGATGTCGTGGCCGAGCAGGTCGACCCCGCCCATGTGGTGGGTGCAGTCGAGGAGTCCTCGCTCGTTCTCCTCGAGGCGGCGGCGATGGGCCCGGCCGCTGCGCTCGTCGATGTGGGCAGCGTTGCTGCGGCCGCGGTGGCCAGAGTCGCACACGTTCCGGTGTGGCTGGTGTGCGGCGTCGGACGACACCTGCCCGAGGCCTACTGGCAGGCGATCGTCGAGCGTACGGCCGATCCCGACCTACCGGCCTTCCTCGCTCCCCACGAGATCCTGTCGCTCGGCCTGGTCGACCGGGTGGTCACTTCCGAGGGACTGCAGCTGGTCGGCGAGGTGGCCTCCCCCGGTTGTCCGATGGCTCAGGAGCTGCTGCGGGAACTCGTCTGAGGAGGGCACCCGCGAACTGCGCGCTCTCGGTGCCCGGTCCGGGTACCACCTCTGGCATGATTGGCGCATGACGCAGGTCTCCTCGCCCTTCTACACCGACGATCACCACGCCTACCGGGACGTGGTCCGGCAGTTCACCGAGAAGGAAATTGCTCCGCACGTCCACGAATGGGATCTGGCCGGCGAGGTCCCTCGGGAGCTCTACAACAAGGCCGGCGCCATCGGCCTGTTCGGAGACGGGTTCGATGCCGAGTACGGCGGGCACGGACAGCGCGATGCATTGATGCGCATGGTGCTGATGTGGGAATTGTGCATGGCCGGCTCAGGTGGAGTGGTGGCCGCCCTGTTCTCGAACTACATCGGTTTGCCGCCGGTCCAGAAGTTCGGGTCCGATGAGATCAAGGCCGAGGTCATCGCCCCGTGCCAAACCGGCGAGAAGATCGCTGCGCTGGCCATCACCGAGCCGTCCGGCGGTTCCGACGTGGCCCGCGTTCGTACCACGGCCCGACGCGACGGCGACGATTTCGTGGTCAATGGCTCCAAGACATTCATCACCTCCGGCATGCGAGCCGACTATTTCACGGCTGCGGTTCGCACCGGCGCCGATGGGCCCGCCGGGATCTCCTTGCTCGTCATCCCCGCCGAGCTTCCCGGTGTGGGTCGCACCAAACTCGACAAGATGGGATGGCTGGCATCCGATACGGCCACCCTCTACTTCGACGATGTCCGCGTGCCTGCCCGCTACCTCCTCGGGGAGGAGAACGCAGGCTTCTCGATGATCGTCAACAACTTCAACGCCGAGCGGATGGACCTGGCGGTCCAATCGGTGGCGTTCTCCCGGGTCTGCTACAACGAGGCGCTGGCCTGGGCCAGGGAACGCCACACGTTCGGCAAGCGGCTTGCCGATCATCAGGTGATCCGTCACAAGCTGGTCGAAATGGACCGAGCGATCAACGCTCACGTGGCCTGGCTCGAGCTGCTGTCATGGCGCCTCAACCAAGGCGACGATCCGGTGGCCGAGATTGCCGAGGCCAAGGTCGGTGCCACCATCACCTACGAGCTGTGTGCCCGCGAGGCGGCCCAGACGTTGGGTGGGGCGAGCTTCCTCCGGGGCGATACCGTCGAGCGGCTCTATCGGGAGGTCCGGGTGCAAGCGATCGGTGGAGGTTCCGAGGAGATCATGCGAGACCTCGCCTCGCGTCAGTTGGGTATCTGACCACATCGAAGCACTGACCACATCGAAGCACTGACCAGGTCGGGGCACTGAAACCATGAGCGAACACGAACGAAGGCGATGGAATCGTCGCTACCGAGAGGGTTCCGCTACCCCGCGACAACATCCGTCGCCGTTCCTGCTCGACTCGATCAGCGTGATCGACTCGCTCGGTGCCCTGTCAGGATCCGGCCCGTCGGGACGCGGGCGTGCGCTGGACGTGGCCTGCGGGACCGGTCGCAACGCCCTGGCCCTGGCCGCCGCCGGCTTCGAGGTGACGGCCATTGACGTGTCGGAGGTGGCGCTGGAGGCGGGAGCCGCCGCGGCCGCCGACCGGCACCTCGAGCTCGATTGGATACAGGCCGACCTGGACGAGTGGACGCCGGAACCCGACGCCTTCGCCCTGATCACCGTCCTGCGCTATCGCAACCCGGCGCTGTGGCCTCGCCTGTGCGACGCGCTCGCCGTCGATGGCTGGTTGATGATCGAGCATCATCTCCGGACATCGCTGGAAGTCGCCGGCCCCACCAGCGCCGACTTCCGGCTCGAACCACAGGAATTGCTGCGGGCCACCACCAATCTGCGGGTGATCCGCTACGCCGAGGCCGTCGAGGTCGACGAGGAGTACCGCGACGAACGAGGTGCGCTCCGCCGAACAGCTGTCGCCCGGGTGCTGGCTTGTGCCGGCGACCCGGGCTTTTGAGACTCGCCGGAGCGTCGATCAGTCGGCGAAGAGCGCGAACATCTCCTCGAAGGCCTTGATCTGGCCGCCGCTGGCCGAGGAGGGCACCAGGATCGGCGTGCTGACCCCTGCGTCGAACCAAGCTTCGACCTCGTCGCGGATCCGACCGGCCGGCCCGCTGAGTGTGCAGTCGTCGAGCCACTGGTCGGTCATGGCCTTGAAGATCCCCTCGGAGTCCTTGGCTGCGATGGCGGTCTCGACCGCGGTCATTTCTTCTTCGTAGCCCGCAGCCTTCCAGTAGTTGCGGTAGTTGGGCAGGGCCACGTATCCCTGGAGGGTCTTGCGGTTACGGTTGCGGGCGGCGGTGATGTCATCGTCGATCACGGTCGGGATCATGTTGCCGATGTAGAAGCCGGCAGCCTTGCGATCCTCGGGGATGAGCGCCAGCGAGTGGGCCATCCGCGACCGCGACGCGTTGGCCCACACGGCCCCGTCGGCGATCTCGACCGACAGGGCAACCATCTTGTCCCGCAAGGTCGCCAGGGTGATGGGGGGAAGGCCGCCCTGCTGCTCGCCGGTGGCCGCCATCGATTCGACGTACTCCCGGATGTCGGCCAGTGGCTTGCCGGTCTCCACCCCGAGACGCTTGATGACCGGGCCGTGGGTGACACCGATACCGAGGTGGAAGCGGCCACCGGCGATCTCGTTGATGTACGCCGCCTGGTTGGCGAGGGTGATGGGGTGCTGGAGATAGATCGGCTGGACCGACGTCCCGAAGTGCAGGGTCTTGGTCACGTGAGCGATGCTGAGGCACAGCCCCATGGCGTCGCCCATGCTGGGACAGTAGATGCCGGAGAAACCCCGACGCTCGACCTCGGCGGCCAGTTCGACGGTGGCTTGGCGGCGGCCGGCTACGGCGGCCAGGGACAGGGCGGGCATGCGGTCAGTCATGGCGACATGTTCGCCCGAACCGCAGCCCCAATGCGAGCCCACTCCTCACGAAATCCGCTGCGTTTCCCATCTCGGCGGTGGACAACGCAGCGGATTCGGAGGTTTTCGGGGTGAGGCCGCGGGTCAGGCGGACGCGTTGCTCACCAGGGTGCGGGCGATC
The DNA here is from genome assembly GCA_024641625.1 of Acidimicrobiales bacterium. Classification (GTDB taxonomy): domain Bacteria; phylum Actinomycetota; class Acidimicrobiia; order Acidimicrobiales; family SZUA-35; genus JAHECQ01. The sequence continues at coordinate 5,991 of JAHECQ010000079.1, forward strand.
ACCTTGAGACAGAGGGTCTCGTCGGCCCCTTCGAAGATCGACAGCACCCGGGCGTCGACGAAGTAGCGGCTGACGGTGTACTCCTCGGCGTAGCCCATGCCGCCATGGATCTGCATTGCCTCGCGCGTGACCCATTCGGCGGCCTTGCAGACGTAGGCCTTCACCATTGATGCTTCCATCTTGCCCTCGCCCTTGGCCATCATGCGGCCGACCGAGTACGAGAACTGGCGCGATGCCTGGATGATGGCGGCCATCCGGGTGAGCTTGGCCCGGGTGAGCTGATACTCGGCGATCGGCTGGCCGAAGACCACCCGGTTCTCCGCGTAGTCCTTGGCCGCCTCGTAGGCGGCCTGCATGACGCCCACGGCCCGGGCCGCGGTCTGCAGGCGGCCGTTCTCGAAGCCCGCCATCTGGTAGTAGAAGCCTCGCCCTTGACCTTCGGTGCCACCGATGAGGTTCTCGGCCGGGACGAAGAAGTTGTCGAAGGCAATCTCGTAGGAGTGCATGCCCCGGTAGCCGATGGTGTCGATGGGCCGGGCCTCGAGCTTGCCGCCCCCGGCCTGGACCTCGACGAATCCATGACCTTCACCTCGTTCCTTGGGGACGATGAGGACCGAGAGACCCCGATGGCCCAGTGAACGATCCGGATTGGTGCGAGCCAGCAACATGAGCACGTCGGCGCGGCCGGCGAACGTGCACCAGGTCTTGACACCATTGATCAGCCATCCGGCGGCGCCATCGGGTCCCGTGCCGGGTACCGCAGTGACCTTGACCCCGGCGACGTCGGATCCGAAGTCGGGCTCGGTGACCGCGACGGCGGCCATGATCTCGCCCATGGCCAGCTTCGGGAGCCACGTCTGCTTCTGCTCCTCGGTGCCGCCCGCTTCCAGGGCCCGGGCGAGGATCTCGGGGCGTGTGATGAGCGAGCCACCGGCGCCCAAGGACGCCCGACTGAGTTCCTCGGTGGCGATGACCATGCCGTAGTAGTCGGACTCGCCGCCAGTGGCGAAGCCACCGTACTCCTCGGGGATCGACAGTCCGAACACGCCCATGTCGGCGAGGCCGCTGATGATCTCCTCGGGGATGTCGGTGTTGTGACGGTGGATGTGTTCGGCGTGAGGAGCGATGACGTCGGCGCCGAATCGGCGGAAGGTGTCCTGGGCGAGCTCGAATTCCTGGTCGAGATGACGAGGACCATCGTTGAAGGCAAGATCGGCCAAACGCGTCGGGTCCCGCCAGATGCTGACGAACTCACGGGCACCGTCGAGCGCGTTGGGTTCGCAGTTCCACGTCGACTCGCGACCCCAGAGCTTGGCGCCGAGATCGGCGACGGCGTCGGCCACGAACACACACGTCAGCTGCCCCTCGAGCTCACCCTTGGCGCCATAGTCGAGCATCGAGCGGGCCGTCTCGATGGCAGCTGCGGCGTGGGCCAGGTCATAGGCGAGGACTTGGTCGGCGTCGACCGAGCTGGTTTCGGCCAACTTCGCAGTGGCCTTGCGGATCACGGCGGCGGCCAGTTCGATGGCCGACGCAGCCTCTTGGAGATCGGGAGTGGTCATGCCGGAATGGTACGGGAGGACGCACCGCGGTTGCGATCGGATCGTTGACGCTCGTGGCCGCGATCTCCCTCCGACCCATCGGTCCGAGGCCGGGCGTGTCGGCCGTCGCCGAACGTTAGGGTCGACGCAATGGTCGTCCCGGGGAATTCGCCGGTGCTCGAATGGTTCGAGGCACACGGCCGCAACCTGCCATGGCGTCGAAGCCGCGAACCGTGGTCGATCCTGGTGTCCGAGCTGATGCTCCAGCAGACCCAGGTCATTCGGGTCGTCGAGCGATGGCCTCGCTTCCTCGCCCGGTTCCCCGACCCGGAGAGCTGTGCGAAGGCTGCCGTCGGCGATGTCCTCGACGAGTGGTCGGGGCTCGGCTACAACCGGCGAGCCGTCAACCTTCACCGGGCGGCCACGATCATGGTGGCCGAGCACTGCGGCGCGGTACCCCGCGAGCTCGCGGCGCTGCTGTCGTTGCCCGGTATCGGCCCCTACACCGCAAGGGCGGTGCGTATCTTCGCCTTCGAAGAGGTTGACGCCGTCGTCGACACCAACGTTGCCCGCATCCTCGCTCGCACCCACGGCCGTTCACTGACTGCCTCCGAGGCCCAGCGCGCCGCCGACCGCCTGGTGCCACCCGATCGTGCTTGGGCATGGAACCAGGCGCTGCTCGACATCGGAGCCACGCTGTGTCGGGCCAAGGACGCAGTCTGTGGGCATTGCCCGCTGCGTCGCGGGTGCCTCTGGGCCTCCGCCGGGACTCCTCCGCCCGATCCAGCCCTCGGGTCGGCCGGTGTTGCCGGCCGTCAGTCCCGCTTCGAAGGTTCCGACCGTCAGGGCCGAGGCCGACTGGTCCGAGCACTGCGTGACGGGCCGATCGTGCGGACCGAGCTCGGAGGCGTCATGGGATGGCCCGACGACACCGCACGCGTCGAGCGGGTGTTGAGGGACCTTCTCGCCGACGGACTGGTCGTCCACGACGGCGAACGGGTCGCCCTGCCGAGCTGAACGGTGGCCGGTCGGCTTCGAATGCTGTCGGCATTGGTGCTAGACCGAACCCGAGGGGGGCGAGCGTCTCCCGGTGTCCCAGAGGCGAGAAGAGCGAGACATGACCCGTCCCAAGAACACGAGCCGCGTGACCAAGGCGTCCAAGCCGGTCGACGGAGAACTGCGTCAGCGGAAACACGGCGACCACTTCCACACCGAGCGCTGGTGCGAGACTCACCAGGCCTGGGAACCGGTGAACTGACGATGGCCCGCCTCACTCGCCGCACGACGGCCGAGATGTCCGATGCCCAACGCGAGTTCTTCGCCCAGATGTCCGAGGGGCGCCAGAACGTCGAGGATGGCCACATCGGTGGTCCATTCGACGCGTGGGGCCTCAATCCCGGAATCGGCCGGCGGCTCTGGCAAGCCGGTGGGGCGATCCGGTTCAAGCCGAGCATCGATCGGCGCTACATCGAGCTGGCCATCCTGGTGACCGGCGAATTCTGGCAGGCCCAGTTCGAATGGTACGCACACGAGCCGATGGCTCGCGACGCCGGAGTTCCCGAAGAGGTCATCCAGGCGGTGAAACGTGGCGTCGAACCCACCTTCGATGAGCAAGCCGACGAGGTCTGCTGGCGTTTCTGTCGGACGTTGCACGTCGATCGCAAGGTCGACGACGTCACCTATGCAGCTGCGATCGAGACCTTCGGTGAGGTCGGTGTGGCCGACCTCATCAGCACGTGTGGGTTCTACACATTGGTGTCGATGACCCTGAACACCTTCGAGGTCGACCTGCCCCCGGACGCAGTGCCGCCGTTTCCCGCCGCCTGAGGCCTAACGGTTCAGGCGGTCGGCCAACAGCTCGACGCCGTCGCCGTCGAGCTGCTCCAACGCCTCGGGACGACCCGTCAGCGCCAACAACAACTCGATGGCGGGACCGTGCACCTCGGGCCCCTTGCCGAATTTCCACTTGAGGTCGGTGGCCACCAGCCGAAGTCCGGCGTAGCGCCGCGCCGGAGCGAATGCCTGGTTCGACCGTCGGCCCACGCAGAACGTGAGAGCCGGGTCGACATGGTCGGAAGCCACCGGAACGTCGAGGTCGAGCGGTCGGGCGATGTCCTGGGTGTGGGTGAGGATGTCGGTGAGCGGCGCACACATGCCCATGGTCGGCGGCACCCAGATGTTCTCGACGTGGGCGAACATCAGTCGCGAGAGCTCCTCGGGTGGTCGCGCGCCGATGTCCATGGCGGTCTGTTCCAGACCTCGCTCGAGGCCCATCTTCTTGATCGAGGTCCCGATGGTGCGCCAACTGTTGCGGAGTGCCGGCGTCAGCAGCCGGCCCACGACATCGCGGACCGGCCAACCGCGGTACAGCGTCGGGTGGTCCCACTGGTCGGGCTCGATCCGGGCCAGGAGGTCGGCCAGGCGTTCACGGTGCGCGACGACGAGGCCGTGCTGTTCTTCCTTGGTCGAGTAGGGGGCGACTCCGCCCGAGGAGGTCATCTGCCCACGATGCCCGGTCGAGGGCGGGGCACCAACTCAGGCGGACGGCATGAGGAGCTTGTCGATGATCGCATCGACGGCCTTGTCGGCGATGATCGCCATCTCGTCATCGGTGCGATCCTGGATCGGGTGCTCCACGAACAGTCGCTCGGGATGAAAACCCAGCGCCGTGCTCTGCTTGGCCGCCGCATCGACGAAGGCGCCGCTGGCCACGAACACACCCGGGATACCGCGTCGCTCGAGATCGGTGATGTCGTGCACACTGCACGACGTGCAGCTGCCTCAATCGGCGAGCGCTTCGATCACTGCGTCGCAGCTGGTGGCGATCTCGTGACGCAGATCGACCGGCGCGGGTTTGGTGAAGGTGGGTTTGGCGAAACGTTTCACGATCGCGCCACGCTCGAGCAGACGCTGCTCGAGTCGGTCGAGGAACTTGTCACCTCGTGGCTTGGAGATGTCGAGCAGTCCGACCACGGCACCCTCGAGCGACGAGAGGCGGGCGACCGTCTCGATGGCGGCGGCGTCCCGACCGGCGGTTGGATCCAGCAGGATAGTCATGGGCGTAGCCTGCCACAGTTGACCGCTGTGGTCCACGGGTTACTTCCAGGCATCGATGGTGACACTCACCGGTTCGCTACCGATCTTGCCACCCACCCAGCCGCTCAGGATGGCCGAGAAGAGCCCCGCGTCACCGCCGGCATGGGCGATCAGCAGGCCACCCGGTCGGAACTTGGGAAGTCGACGGCCGGCCATCGATGCCGGGACACCCTCGGTGATGCCATCGACGCCGCGCACGATGGTGTCGGCGTCGATGGTGAGCAGGGCGTCGAGTTCGGCTCGTAGTCGGTCGCGGTTCCACCCTGCTTCGCTGAGGATGCGGCCGTGTTCGGGGGCGATGACCAACATGGCGTCGGATCCCGACAGCTTGGGATGACCGGTTGCTCGCAGCACCGCGGCCAGGCTCCGAACCAGCGATTCGGGGGTCCGGGACAACTGGTCGATGGCCGGAGTGGGCCCTTGGCCGGCGAACAAGGTGAGCGAATCGACGCCGGGTTCGATGCCCCGCTCGTTCGAGAGCGGCGTGAACGGGGAGTCGTGCTCGCGCTCGGCGAAACAGAACCCGAGCTTGCCGGGAGAGCCGAGCATGGCCATGTCGACGCCGTCGATGGGCCGACCGCCACCCAGGTTGCGAATCACCAACTGGAAGGCTCGGCCGATGGTCGAGTTCGCCCGGTTGCCCTGGCCGAAGGCGTTTCGTCCCGAGTTCATCCCGATCTTGGCGGTGATGGGGCCATTGACGACGATGATCGGTCCGGCAAAGAACGTGGTGGCCAGCAGACCGTGCATGTTGAAGTCGGTGGTGCAGGCGGCCTCGACTGCGGTCAGCACCACGGGGAGATATTCGGGTTTGCACCCGGCCATCACGGCATTGATGGCCACCTGTTCGACCGTCACTTCGACCAGGTTCGGCGGAATGGTCGCCACGAGATCGCCGGGGTCACGGGAGGTTCCTTCCAACATCCGCAGGACGCGGGCCTCGGTCGGCGGTACGACGGGCAACCCGTCGGACCAGCCGCGGTGGAAGGCGAGTTCCATTTCGTCCTCGAGCGCCGCCACCTCGATCCGGCGTGACTTGAGCCGGGATCCGGTGAAGCGAACGTTCAGCTCGTCGGCCAGCGACGGGTCGACCGACAGCGATCCGCATCCGGGCCTCATCTCCGGGAGATCGTCCCCCAGGTCGTCGATGGACGTGAAGGCGCGCCACTCGGGTCGCAACCAGCCCACGATTCGCGACAGCTCGCGGCCCTTCTCGACCCGCATCAGCGTCGGAACGGTCTCGATCTCGTGATGCCACGAGATGTCGAGTCCGGTGTCGTCGACCAGACGATCGATGCCCGGTGGAA
>JAHECQ010000080.1 GCA_024641625.1 Acidimicrobiales bacterium
CGTGGCCTCCAGCGATGACTCGGTGGACGCTGCCGCCCGCTTCGGTGGGTGCATGACGATGTTCGCCGATCGTTCCTGGGAGCACCGGATGCCCAGCATCAACACCTATCGCGAGCGATTCGTCGAGCTGCACGGCCGAGAGGCGCCGCCGCTGATGACCGCCGACTTCTGCCTGTGCATGCCCGACGCCGACGAGGCCGCAGAGAAGGCCCGCCAATACATGGGCACCTACCTCGGCAGTCTGTTGGAGCACTACGAGGTCATGGGCGACCACTTCGCCGTGACCGAAGGCTACGACGCCTACGCCAAGGCAGCCGAGGTGCTGCGCCGGGTGGGAGAGAGCGGCTTCCTCGACATGTTCATGGGCGCGACCGCCTGGGGGACACCCGACCAGATCCTCGCCACCCTCGAGCAACGCCGCGAGCTCATCTGTCCGTTCGAGTACACCACTTCGTTCCGCTATGGCGGTATCCCCTACGAGGAGGCAACCGCTTCGATGCAGCTGTTCGCCTCCGAGGTCCTGCCCGTCATCCAGAGCTGGGATGCCGAGTGACGACCACCCGCTACGACCTCCTCGTGCGCAACGCTCGCATCATCGACGGCACCGGTGGCGACGCGTTCATCGGCCACGTCGGCATTGCCGGCGGCCGGATCGTCGAGGTGGCACACGCATCCGACGGGCCGCCCGAGGGTGACGCAGCCCGGGTGATCGAGGCCGATGGGCTGCTGCTCACCCCCGGCTTCGTCGACATCCACACCCACTACGACGGCCAGGTCTGCTGGGACAAGATGGTCACCCCAGCAGCCTGCACGGCGTGACCACCGTCGTCATGGGCAACTGTGGTGTGGGCTTTGCGCCGGTCCGGCCGGGTACCGAGACCGAGCTCATCTCGATCATGGAGTCGGTCGAGGACATCCCCGGCACCGCACTCCACGAGGGCATCCCCTGGGGTTGGGAATCCTTCGGCGACTATCTCGATGCCATCGACACGCCGTATGTGCTCGACATCGGCACGCAGGTGCCCCACGTCGCCCTGCGCCACTACGTGATGGGCGATCGCTGCTACGACGAGGCCACCGCCGATGACATCGCCACCATGGCCGAGCTCACCCGGCAGGGCATGAGCGACGGCGCCCTCGGCTTCTCGACCTCACGATTCTCGGGACATCTCGACAAGGCGGGCAATCACGTCCCGGGTACCCACGCCACCACCGACGAGATCGTGGCCCTCGGAGAGGCGTTGGGAGGCGCCGAATTCGGCACCATCGAGATCATCTCCGATCACTTCGACGAGCCGGACGAGCAGCGTTGGATCGAACAGATCGCCGAGACCACCCGACGTCCGGTGACGTTGCTGGTGTCATCGAAAGCCACCGACCGGATCTGGGACTTTGCCCAACGGATGAGCGACAAGGGCCTCCAGATCCGACCTCAGGTCGGCGCGCGACCGGCGTCGGTGCTGATGAGTCTCGAGGGCACGGTCAACCCCATGCGACAGTTTCCGAGTTACGACGCAATCAAGCATCTTCCGGCGGCCGAGCAGCGTCAACGACTTCTCGATCCCGGGTTCCGGTCGCAGATTCTGGCCGACGAAGCGAAAATCTCGCGCTACGCCGACACCAACAGGATGATCTCGACCTGGGAGAAGATGTACGTCCTCCCCGAGAGCCTCAGCTACGAACCTGACTACCGCGACTCCATCGCCGGAATCGCCGAATCGAAAGGGTCGACGGTGCGAGAGGTCCTGATGGACACCATGGCGGCCAATCGACCGATCCTCTTCCTCATCGGCCCCTACGACGGGCACCTCGAAGTCCAACGACAGCGCATCGAACACGACCATTCGGTCTTCGGACTCTCCGATGGGGGAGCCCATTGCGGAGCCCTCTGCGATGCCAGCGTTCCCACGTACATGCTGGCGTACATGAGCCGCGACCGCACCAAGGGTCCGAAGCTCCCACTCGAGTTCACCGTGCACAAGATGACGCAGGACACTGCATCGCTCTACGGACTCCATGACCGAGGCGTCATCGCCCCCGGATATCGAGCCGACCTGAACCTCATCGACTTCGACCGACTCGCCCTCGAGGATCCGGAGATGGTCTACGACCTCCCAGCGGGGGGCCGAAGACTCATGCAGAAGGCCCGGGGGTACGTCGCCACCATTTGCCACGGCGAGGTCACCCACGAGAACGGCCAACCCACCGGTGCCATGCCTGGTCGCCTCATTCGGGGCGGTCGTCAGTCGGCCTGAGCGCGAGCATGTCCCATCACCGCCACGAGAAACGTGGACTCCGAGGTGAAGGGTCGCAAATCGAAGCTCTCGAGCAGGAGCGAAGGCGCGAGACCTTCGCTCCTGGCGTCCTCGAAGAAGTCATCGAATTCGTAGTCGCGACCTGAGCCGAAGGCGATCACCGCCCGTCCGTCGGGTTGCAGACGCTTGGCGAATTGCGCCAACACCGGTCGCCGGGTGGTTGCGGCCAGGAACGTGAAGACGTTGCCGACGCAGGCGATGACGTCGAACGCCTCGGTGAGCTCCAGTCCCGGGATCAGGTCGAGCTCTGCGAGATCACCGACGAACCACCGTGACCCGGGATGGTCGGTATCGGCCGCCTCGATGAGCACGGGATCGACGTCGACACCCACGACATCGTGACCCAGCGCGTGCAACGCCCCACCCACTCGACCCGGTCCGCAGCCGGCATCGAGGATCCGACTCCCTCGAGCCACCATGGCATCGACGAATCGTGCCTCACCGTCGAGATCATCGCCGTTGGCCGCCATGTCGCGAAAACGCTGGATGTACCAGGTCGAATGATCGGGGTTGGCCCGGGTGATCTCGACCCAGCGGCTCGGTTCGACGGGCATTCGGTCTCCTTTGAGGATCGGTCCGGCAAGCATCGCGGGAGTCTCGGACCGATCAACGGCGTGGGACCGCCCACGATAACCGGGCGCGACCGAGGTGAACGGCCTGAGGAGCGCGCCCGCCGGAACTACTGGGCGTCGGCATCGCCGTGGTCGGAGCCCAGCTCGACCAGGGCACGCACGGTGTTGAGGTTGCGAGCCGTGGCCACGACACCGAACGCCCGCTCGAAGACGGCGCCGGTCAACTTGGATCGGCCCGAGCCGTTGGGGTAGGCGACGTAGATCTCCTGGCGTCCGATGACGAAGGTGTCCGGCAGGAAGCGGTCGGCCGGGATCGTCACGGCGCTGTCCTGCGGCACGGGACGGTCGAGGAAGAACACGTGGAGGAACTTGGGGTCGATCGTGGCGTCGTCAGCCGGGTGGACGATTCCCGCCAGCTCCTCGACGGTGCGCACGACCACGGGAACCTCCACGCCGAACTCGTCGCGCAACACCCGGCCGATGAGCGCCGCGACCCCGGCATGGTCCAGCGACGAGCAGCTCGTCCCGGTCCCGAAAACGAGGTTGCCGCTCTGGATGTAGGTGCGCACTCCCACGAGGCCTGCTGAAGCACACGAACGTCGGAGGCGGTCCATGGGGACCCTGTTCGCCCCGGCAACGTTCACTCCCCGAAGCAGGGCGACCATCGTCGTCACCGTCGCACACTCCGGCGCCCGGTCGCGGTCACAGCCAGCCGCTCCGGCGGAAGAGCCGGTACACGCCGACGCAGACCACGGCCATCACCCCGAGGGTCAAGGGGTAACCGAGGCGGGCTTCGAGCTCGGGCATGTGCTGGAAGTTCATGCCGTAGATGCCGGCGATCATGGTGGGCACCGCCACGATGGCCACCCAGGCCGAGATCCGCCGCATGTCCTCGTTCTGGCGAAGCGTGATCTGCGTCGCGTGGGCATTGAGCGCAGCGGACAGGAGGTCTCGCAGGGTGCTGAGCTGATCCTGCTGGCGCAGCAGATGATCGTCGATGTCTCGGAAGTAGGCATCCCATCGTCTGTCGTCGAGGATGGCCTCGTCTGCCCGCAGGTGGACCATCGCGGTGCCGAGTGGAACCAGGGCGCGGTGCAGCTCCAGGATTTCTCGCTGGAGGAAGTAGATGCGCTCCACCAACCGGCTGGCACTCGATCGTTGATCGGCAGCGAAGACCGCCAACTCGACCTCGTTCACGTCGTCATCGAGACCGGTCAGGCAATGTTGATAGGCATCGACCACCTCGTCGACGACGGCGTGCAGCACGGCGATGGGACCGCTCACGAGCGTCTCGTTGTGGGCCTCGAGCCGGGACCGAAGCCCTCCCAACGGTACGGGCTCGCCCCGCCTGAGCACCACGATGGCATCGGATCGGGCAAAGATCTGGATCTCACCGAACTCGAGTTCCTCGGACTTCTCCAGATAGAGCGCCGTCTTCAGCACCACGAACAACCAATCGTCGTAACGCTCGGCCTTGGGGCGCTGCTTGGCCTTGATGGCATCCTCGACGGCGAGCGGATGGAGGCCGAAGATACGGGCGACTTCGGCGATCTCGGCCGAGACCGGATCGTGGAGGCCGGCCCAGACGAACCCCGCCCGGTCACAGGAAGCTGCCCGGACGACGTCGGCGAGATCGCCGGCCTCACGTCGCTCCCCTTCGGAGTACCACACCGCTTCCACCAGCATGGCGACAGCATGCCGGATCCGACGGGCGATGGCGCGGACGACTGCTCTAGGGTCGGGGCGTGGCCATCAAATCGATCTTCCATCTCAACATCAACTGCACCGATCACGAGCGCTCGCGCGCGTTCTACGAGCTGCTCGGATTCCACGTCGTGCACGAGATCCCCGAGGGCAGCGACCCGGCCATGGCCAAGGCACTGGGACTCCCCGAGGACGTTCGAGCCAAGGCCGTGATCATGATGATCGACCCGACCGACCAGCGATCATGCCGCCTCGATCTCATCGAATGGACCTCGCCGGCGACGGTCGGCACTCCATACCCGACCCTCAATCATGCCGGTGTCGCCCGAGTGGCGCTGTTCACCACCGGACTCGACGCCGAGTACGAGCGCCTGCTCGCGGCCGGGGTGTCGTTCCTCTCCGAGCCGGTCGTGATGAGAGGCGACATCAAGTTCGTCTGCTTCGAGGACCCCGACGGGACCATCCTGGAACTCATCGAGGTACCTCGCACCTGACGGTGGCCAGCGCCCCCATGATCGACACGGCCGCTGGTACTGCGTCGGGCTGGCCAGTACCGATCCTGGCGCGTAACGTGCGGGTAGGCCGCCGCACCGCGACCAACGCCAGCAAGGGGGACTTGTGACCGACTACGACATTCACATCAAGAACGGGACCATCGTCGATGGCACCAGAGCACCCAAGTACCACGGTGACCTCTGGATCAAGGATGGCCGGATCGCCCAGATGGGCGGCCGGGCCAAGGGTACCTCCGAGCAGATCATCGACGCCGACGGAGCCATCGTGGCCCCGGGCTTCGTCGACCTGCACACGCACTACGACGCCCAGATCTACTGGGATCCGTGGTGCTCCATTTCGAGTTGGCACGGCGTGACGTCGGCCGTACTCGGCAACTGCGGATTCGGGTTCGCACCATGCAAGCCGGATTTCCGCGACCGGTCGATGCTGACGATGGTCCGCACCGAGGCGATCCCGTACGAGTCGATGAAGGAAGGGATGTTGCCGGCGTGGGACTGGGAGACCATTCCCGAGTACCTCGACACCATCGATCGTCTGCCCAAGGGCATCAACGTCCTGCAATACATGCCGACGGCTTCGCTCATGATCTACGTGATGGGCCTCGACGCCGCCAAGTCACGACCGGCGACCAGCGCCGAACAGAAGGAGATGCAGCGCCTGCTGCATGAGGGGATGGACGCCGGACTGTGCGGGTTCTCCATCCAACGGCTGGGGCCCAATTCGACCCAGGCCGACTTCGATGGATCCCCGATGGTGACCGACACCATGTGCGACGACGACATCTTCTGCCTGGCGGAGGTACTGCGTGAACGCGACGAAGGCTTCATCCAGCTGACACAGGCGACCAGCTCCAACCCCAATGATCCCGACGACCTGGCCTTCAAGCGTCGCCTCGCCGAGGTCGCGGGCCGGCCGATCATCGACAATGTCGTGCCCGTCAGCCAGAAGAACCCGAGGGTTCACGAAGAGCGACTGGAGTGGCTGGCCCAGGCGAACGCCGACGGGCTGCGGATCTTCGGCCAAGCCGCCCAGCTTCGCACCGGATTCGCCTTCAGCCTCGACACCTGGAATCTCTACGACTCGAGTCCGGCATGGCGAGAGGCGACCACGGGCACGCTCGAGGAGAAGATCGTGAAACTTCGCGATCCCGCCATTCGCGAGCGCATCAAGGCCGAGACCGACGCCGCTTCGACCCTGTTCACCCAGACCCAGGGGGCCGTCGGGGGTCCACCCCGCAAGCTGATCGTCCAGGGCGTCGCCCGACGTCAGGACATGCAGCAGTACGTCGGTAAGAGCCTCGAGCGGATCGCCGAGGAGGAAGGCAAGCACTACCTCGACGTGATGCTCGATCTGTCGCTCCAGACCGATCTGCGGACCGAGTTCCTCGGAGAGGGTCCGGAGTTCAACGTCGAGCACATGGCCGGGGTCCTGACCGAATCGCCCTACACCGTGCCCGGTGTGTCCGACGGCGGCGCTCACACCAAGTTCTTCAACGGGGGAGCGTGGCCGACCGACATGTTGACCTGGATGGTGCGCGACACCGGTCGCATCACCCTCGAGGAGGCGCACTACAAGATGTCGGCGCTGGCCGCCCATGCCGGTGGCTTCGTCGACCGAGGTGTCCTCCGGGAGGGTGCGGCGGCCGACGTCGTGGTCTACAAGCTCGACGAATTGGCCATCGATCCACCGTGGATCGGCGAGCCGGTCTACGACCTTCCCGGTGGGGAATGGCGACGAATCCAGCGGGCCGAGGGGTACCACAGCATCATTGTCAACGGCGTCGAGACCTTCGCCGACGGCGAGTGCACCGGAGCCACCCCTGGATCCCTGCTGCGTCACGGTCGCGGCTGATCGGGAACCGAACCCGACTGTCGAGTACTGCTAGATGATGCTCACGGGGGTCGAGGCAGCCGCAGCGGCCGCCTCCCGGTTGGTGGCCCTCGTGAGCACCGTCAGGGCAATGAACGCAACGAACAGTCCGAGTCCTTGGATCGGGCCGAGCGCCTCGTTGAGGAAGATCGCCCCGGCGATGGCCGCGCCGATGGGCTCGCCCTGGAGCAGGATGCCGGCCGTCGACAATGGCACGTGGCCTTGGGCCCAGGCGAGGAGACCGTGACCGAGGCTGCCGGGAATGAGGGCCAGTGCGAGGATCCATCCCCATCCGTGGTCCGGCGGTGTCAGCCCGTGATCGGTCATGAGCGCGACGAAGGGAATCAGGGACAGCGCAGCCACTGATGCCATGCAGAACAGGTACTCGATGGCCCCCACCCCGACGCGTGCGCGCTTGGTGGCGAAGAGGTAGCACACCCAGAGGCCCATCGCCAGGAACGAGAGCACCAGCCCGAGCATGGTGGTGCCCGACGCCGCGAAGCCCGGCACGACGAACAGCACGACCCCGCCGATCGCACCGGCGGCGCACCCGAGGGCCGTGCCGGTGATGCGCTCGTTGAATATGCGGTTCCCCACGATCAGAGCCATGACCGGCACCAGCGCGGCGGTGATGGTGGCTATACCGACGGTCGTGTGCCGTAACGCCTCGAACCACACCGCCAGATTGAGCCCGAACAACAGGCCGCCGAGCAGCGAACTGCGAAGCATCGACCAGGTGATACGTCGGCGGGTGACGAGCAGAATGAGCCCGAACACCGCAGCCACGATGAGCAGGCGCCAGAAGGCCAGGACAGCCCCTGGCAGTTCCGCGCTCTTGGCCAGGACCCCGCCGGAGGACCAGCATGCGGTGGCGGCCAGGATGGCCAACACCCCAAGGGCGGCCGACGATTTTTGTTCGAGGCGAGCTGGAAGCTTCACGGCGGGGACGCTAGTCGCTGGAAGCGGTGAGCCGACGCGTCGGGATCACAGGGCCAGACGGCGGATGCTGCCGTCCCCGTCGCACCCGATCAACACGTGGCGGCCATCGGCGAGCAGGGGGGTGAAGGAGTGGGGGGCGTTGGCTCCCGAAACCGCCAATCCGATGGGAGCAGCGGTGAGCAGATCCCGTCGTCGGCCGGTGACGAGGTCGATCCCGACGACCGCCCGCCTGGACGGTTCGGCCACGACCAGAACCGGCCCGTGAGGACCTTCGACGGTAGCCACACCCTGGGGACGGTCGAGTCCGTCGATGGCGGCGGTCACCGAGCCTCCGACGAGACCGGTGACCCCGCCTCGGCGAGTGACCCACAGCGTGTCGTCGGAGGACTCCGCCACGGCGACGGGTGCGTCCAACCCCACCGCCACGACCGTCTGCGCACCCTCGCCGTCGATGTGCAGGATGCGACCCTCTCCTCGCTCGACCACGAACGCTCCTCCCGCTCGGGCGCTGGTGATCGTGGTCGCGTCGCGAAGGCGACCGGCGACCGAGTCGAGCCGACCATCGCCCCGGCGGCGCAGGACCTGTCCGCGGCCCAACAGGACGAGCGGATCGTCTCCCACGTGGGCCACGTCGAGGGCCATGCCGGGAAGGTCCGCCAGCAGGCTCATGATGACCTCGGGGGAACCCGGCAGCACCGTTCGGTTGACCGCCAGGGCATCAGCCGAGAGCAATGAGCCATCGGGTAGCCGATCGAGACCGAAGGGACCGATCAGTCCGGACTCCGAAAGCACACGCTCGATGCCGCCGGTCACCTCGGCCACTCGCCCATCGGTGAAGTGCGAAACGAACAGACGTCCATCGTTGGCGATGGCGAAGTTGTCGATGCCCACGTTGACCTGGGCCAGCGTCTCCCGCCCCCCGGTGAGCAGATCGATACGGGTCAGTCGGCCGGCGCCCCCCTCGCTGGTGAGCAACCGACCTTCGCCATCGAACTTGACCGCAGTGGGCGTCTGGAGATCACTGAACCGTCGTTCGAGCGTTCGTGTGTCGAGGTCATAGCGCCAGATCTCGCCGGCCAGGACCTGAGGGAACCACAGCGCACCGTCGGGACCCATGGCGAAGGCATTCGGCATGGCCAGATCGTCGGCCAGGACGACGGGGGCCTTCTCACCAGTGGGATCGAGTTCGAGCAGGCGCCCGCCCGGCCGGAACTCATCGACGAACAATCGCCGGCCGTCGTGGCTCACGGTCAGACCGTTGGCGGCAGGGAGGTCATCGCGCAGCGTGTGATAGCTCCCGTCCGGCCGTCGGGCGGAGACCGTTGCGTTCATCGGCTCCGTGGCGAAGAAGGTGCCGTCAGCACCGAAGGCCCCATCGTCAGGGGCACTGATCCCTCCGCCGAGCGCGGCGTAGGGGACGTGCGTTCCGGTATCGACATCGATGGCCGTGACCTGTGACCCGAACACCTGGGTCACCATCAACCGACCGTCGGGTGACCACACGATCCCGTTGGCCCCGCCCAGCCTGGCGGGGGGAACGACGATGTCGAGGGTGCAACCCGCCCCGATGACGATCGGATCGGTCACATAGGCGGTCCAGCGGTTGGTCATCGTCGGCTCTCGGAGGTGAGACCCACCTCGGTGGCGTAGGCCGAAATGAGGGCAATGTGCTCGTCCACGGTCTTCGGCGCGCCGAGTGCACCGCCCTTGTTGTTGTTCCGCGACTCATCGGTCCGCAACGACAGGTGCGTGGCGCCCAGCTCCGACCATTCGGCCGCCTCGGCGGCCCAGGTGTCGGGAGCGGTCCGACCCGGGCTGGTCCACACTTCTATCCCGAAGTCGGACGGCAGCGTGCCCCCGGCCGCGTCGGTCAGCTTGGCCTTCATGGCCAGGAAGTCGGCTCGGTCGGTGGCCAGATGATCCTGGAAATTCGACAACCATCCCTGACTCTTGGTGACCGCCCGCCGCAGCGCGGCATCCGATCGGCCTCCGACCCAGATCGGGATCCGGCGGGTCGGTCGGGGGAGCATGCCCCCTCCGTGAATGGACTCGTCACCCACCACGACCTCGACCACATCCTGCGCCCACAGGAGGCGAAGCGCGTCGATCTGTGCGTCCATCCGCTTCCCCCGACGATGGAAGTCCTGATGGAGTGCGGTGTATTCGAACGGATTCCAGCCGACCCCGACACCGAGGCGCAGCCGGCCCTCGCTCCAGAGATCCACCTCTGCCGCCTGCTTGGCTGCCAGCACCGTCTGGCGTTGAGGCAGGATGATGATCCCGGTCGTCAACTCGATCTCGGAGGTGATGGCCGAAAGGTACCCGAGCAGGACGAAGGGCTCGCGCCAGACCCTGCCGGCATAGTCGCCCGGAAGTCCGACGACGTGATCGAACACCACGAGGTGGTCATAACCCAATGATTCGGCCGCCTGCACGTATGCCCGCACAGCCCCGTTGTCGTGGCCGATCTCGTTGGAGGGGAAGATGACGCCGAACCGAACCCGTTTGGCCGTCGCTGGATCGAGGGAAGGCATGGCTGGACTCCTCAGTCGAAGGCGATCACACAGCGACCGCGTGTGCCGCCCGCCTCGAGCCGCGCATGGGCTTCGGAGGCACGGCTCGCCGGGTAGATCTGCGCGACCCGGAGCGTCACCGTACCGTCTTCGGCCTGCTGACGCAGCTCGTCGAGCTTGGCCTGCTCGAGCAGGTAGTCGCGCACGAAGGTGGTGGTGAAGTTGATACCCCGCACCGGCTCGGGCTGGAAGCCCCGGACCGAGGTGTACGCACCACCATCGCTGATGGCCTCGAACACCACCTCGTTCTGGACCGCACCATCGGCGAGTCCATCCACCCCCTGGGGGAAATGGCCGCGCACGCTCTCAGCGAATCCGGCTCCCCGAGGCACGACGATGTCGGCCCCCAGGGCCTTCACCAGATCGGTGTCAGCATCGGACGCATCGGCGATGACGGTGAGTCCGTCGGCCTTGGCCAGCTGCACCACGTACCCGCCGTAGCAGCCGGCAGCACCGGTGACGGCCAGGGTCTGTCCCGGCACCAGGGCGAGCAGATCGAGCGACAACCGGGCCGTGAGGCCGTTCATCGGCAGGGTCGACGCCTCTGCGTGACTCGACCCTGCGGGCGCCCGGGCCACCGATGCGGCCGGCACCACCAGGCTCTCCCGGTAGGCGCCGTGGGCTCCCTTGGGCAACACGATGGCCATCACGCGGTCCCCGATCGAGAACCCGCTCACCCCCTGACCAACCTCGTCGATCACGCCGGCCGCGTCCATGCCGGGAACGTAGGGTGGTGGATCTGCCTTCTGCATCTCGGCGCGGTCGCCGTTGCGGACATAGGTGTCGGTCGGATTCACCGTGGCGGCGTGCACCCGTATCCGAACCTCACCCGGCCCTGCATGGATCTCGGGAAGATCGATCAGCTCGAGGGCCTCGGGACCGCCATGGTTCATCACACCGACTGCTTGCATCGGCGCAGACTAGATCAGATGGGGGCAGTGCCGTCGAGCTGATCATGCTTGAGGGCGAACGTGCGGGCCAGCGCGAGCAGCTGGTTCTCCGTCGGATGATTCGTCGTCTCGTAGCCGATGACATTGGGGGCCAGGGCCGATCGGTGCTTCTCGACGTAGTGCTTGAAGTCGGCTACCGCCGTCTTGCTCCCGGTGACCAGGATCTCCGGTGTCTCCGCCAGAGCATCGCACACCTCGCCGAACAGCTCGTGTTCGGCGCGAACCGCGCTGCCGGGGGTGCGGCGACCATGGGTCTTGATGCGCGCGCTGTCGTGATGCTCGCTGTCGAACCTCACCAGGTGAGCTTCTTCATGGCTGATCTCCACTACGGCATGCCTCATGGTCACACATCCTTCGTCGTGGCACCGGAACCTGCCGCCGGTGCGTTGGAGGAAACCTAGGGAACGATCCGCCGGGACGCCAAGGTCTTCCGACCTTTTTGGTGCGGCCTCCGACCTTTT
>JAHECQ010000506.1 GCA_024641625.1 Acidimicrobiales bacterium
GATGGTCGGACCCCGCCACTTGCTCACCTGCAGCCACGTCATCCAATGGAATCCCGACAACACCGCCGGTTGGGTGAAGTTCACACCGTCCTACTTCGACGGGAGCGCTCCGTTCGGGATCGCCTGGGGAACCAGAATCTACTGGGAAGGAACGAAGGTGTTCGGGCCGTCGATCAGCCGGAACGAGGGTCAGCATGACTACGTCTGCGTCGTGCTCGATCGCAACATCGGCAACCTCACTGGATGGATGGGGTCGCGGAGCTGGTCGGACGATTGGGACGGCCTCGCGGTCTGGCGGCACATCGGTTACCCGAGCGACCTGTCGTCGATGCAGCGACCGTCGTACCAGCGAGACATAGCGCTTGACGGATCGTTCTGGGACCGCGAGGTGCACTCACGGATCTTCCATCGGGGCGATGTCTGGCCCGGCCAGTCGGGCGGCCCCTTCTTCGCCTGGTGGCCCGGCGAGTCCTTCCCTCGAGTGGTCGCCGACCAGAGCGGGCAGAGCTCCGATGAGAACTCCGCCAGCGGTGGCGCCCACATGGTGAATTGCATCATTCGGGCTCGCAACGACCACCCGTAGCGACTCAGGATTTGAACGCTGGTGACCTTTAACGCCCAGAGTGCGCCTTCGAAGCGGGCTCAGGGAACAATGGAACAGGATCCAGCGGTAAACCATCCGCGCTGACCGAAACAGCGTGAGTGTTCCGAAGCACCTGAACCTGACCCGGAATCTTGGACATCTGATTATGCGGGAGACTGTGTGGGAGGGAGCCCGTCATGGGTCGTCCGAACAAGTACCCCGACCAGTTCCGTAAGGATGCGCTCGAGCTGGTCAAGTCCTCGCAGCGTCCGATCGCTGAGGTGGCCCGTTCGCTCGGGATCGCCGCTCTACCTCGCGGGGAAACGGGACCTGTTCCACAGCGGGATCGTCGGCGGGACACCTCCGGCCGCCAAGACCCTGTCGTTCGGCTCGATCGGCGACGTGTACGACAACGCCGCGATGGAGACCCTCTGGGCTCGGCTGAAAGTCGAGATCACCTGGATCCGCGGGTCGATCTGGTTCCCCACCCGTGCCGAAGCGCACGCTTACCTCTTCGAGTTCATCGAGGTCTTCGACAACCGGCAACGCCATCAAGAGGGCCTCGGTCACCTCGCCCCAGCCGAGTACGCTGACAAGTGGCGGCACGACCACGGAGAACCCAATCTGCCATAACCCCGTGTCCAAGATTCCGGGTCAGGTTCACGAAACGGTCAGGCTCCTCGGGAGCCGCGTGAGGGGAAGGTTTCTTGTGGCACTGCCAGGGCCATGACATGATTCTTCGGATGCGGGCATGGCGGGCGTTGCTGGTTTGTGTTGCGATGGTTGTTGCGAGCACGATCGGGGTCGGCAGGGCCGCACCGGTCGCGGCGGCACCGGCCCTGTACTTGCCTTTCGCTGCGGGAACTTCTCATCAAGTCACGCAAGGGAACAATGGGCCGACGTCGCACTTCGGGACGTACGGCACCTATGCCATTGACTTCTCGATGTCGAACAACACTTCGGTTCGAGCATCAGCACCGGGCACGATCGAGTCAGCACGCGGAGGCTGCGCTCCCTACACGCGCAACGATGGGTGTAACGGGGGCTTGGGCAATGTTCTGGAGGTGCGTCACGCGTCCGGGTTCTGTACTCAGTACGCGCATCTGAGTTCCTTCACGAAGACGTCCGGCACCGTGGTTCAAGGCGAACAGATTGCCCTGTCGGGCAACAGTGGCTGGTCGACTGGTCCCCATCTTGATTTTCGGCGGACGGACTGCAACACGTACTCGCAACCGTTCAACTTCGTCGAGTACACCGGCAGCTACCAGCACTCGTCGATCAACGGTCTGGTGCTGACCTCCCAGAACGGCTCAACGGCTCCGATTGCGGATGGTGATTTTGTTGTCGTCACCGGGAAGCCTGAAGTGTTCGTGGTTGCCGGCGGTGCTCCGTTGTACGTGTCGAGTTGGAGCAGGGTCGGTGGCGAGAAGCCGACGCGAACGATCTCGCAGGCGCAGTTCAATGCCCTTCGGACGTACCCGAAGGACGGGACGTTCGTTGGGGCGTCCCCCGGGGGTCACGTTTTCCGGTTCGCTGGCGGTGCGCCGACGTATGTGTCGAGCTACGACCGATTTGGTGGTCCACCGTCGCAGGTGATCGGGATTGACAAGGCGGCCCTCGACAACGCAGGGAAGGGGTACCCCTGGAATCACGTCCGTGAGTTCCCGGCTGACGGCACGTTTGTTTCAGCGTCGCCCGGTGGGCAGGTGTTTCGATTTGCGGGTGGCGCACCGATCTATGTGTCGGCATGGGATCGAGTGGGCGGACCGTCCGAAGTGACGGTGGTCGATCGCTCGGCGATCGACAACGCTGGCGGTGGCTACCCGTGGAATCGGGTGCTTCGTTACCCGAAGGACGGGACCTTCGTCGTGGCGTCGCCGGGTGGGCATGTGTTCCGTTTCGCTGGCGGTGCTCCCGTGTACGTGTCGAACTACGCGAACGTCGGGGGAGCGCCGCCGGCGTCGAGCATCACCGGCATCGACAAGGCGGCGATCGACAACGCGAGCGCGGGGTATCCGTGGAACCAGATACGGAAGTTCCCCGCTGACGGGACGTTCGTGATGTCGCCGGGAGGGTCCGCCTATGTCTTCGTGGGCGGTGCACCGCTTCCATTCACCTCGTGGTCGATCTACGGGAATCCTGCTCGCACCGTTGTCGATGTGGCCTCGCTGAACAGCGGTCGCACCGACTACCCGTTCAGCCGGGTCAGGCAGACACCCGCGGACGGAACGTTCGTCACCGCGCACTCGACAGGTCACGTGTATCGATTCGCTGGCGGCGCCCCCATCTACGTCTCTGCGTGGCCCAACGTTGGGGGCCAGCAGTCCACACGGAAGGTGGATAGTGCTGTCATTGACCGAGCGGGCGGCACCGGCGGTTGGAGCCACGTTCGGAAATACCCTGCAGACGGCACGATCCTGCGCTCGGGTCCGTCCGGCCTCTACTACGAAGTCCGATCCGGAATTCCGACATCGCGGCCGGCAGCGTCAGCAGCTGTCGTGGTCGATCCATTCACGATCGACAACGCTGGCGGTCCACCTCCCTTCGACAACCTGAAGGCTGCGCCAGGAGGTCCGGGTCCGGTTCCGGCGGG
>JAHECQ010000081.1 GCA_024641625.1 Acidimicrobiales bacterium
GCCGCTGTGGATTCAACTTCCCCGAGTGCTCACGGGCTCGACGGCGGTCGAATCACCGCAAGAGGGCCCGGCGGTTCATCCGATGGACTTGGCGCCCACTCGCTCGTAGACCTCTCGGTAGGCGTTCCCCATGGACGTCGCGGTGAATGTCCGCAGGTGGGCCAGGCCTCGCTCGGCACGCTCACGCCGACGCTCGGGCGACGTCCACAACTCGACCATCGCCTCGGCGATGGCTTCGGCGTCGGTCGGATCGAATCGGAGCGCAGCATCGCCGGCGGCGGCATCGAGCCACTCGCCGCGTGAACAGGCGACCGGCAGGGCCGACTCGAAGGCTTCGATGACCGGATAGCCCCAGCCTTCGAAGAGGGACGGAAAGATCAGCATCCGGGCCTGGGTCTTGAGGACGTCGAGCTCGTCCCCGGTGAGGTACCCGGTGAACCGGACGAGGTCGGCTATCCCGAGGCTCTCGGCGCAACGCAACAGCTCGTCCTCTGCACCGCTGGGTGCTCCGGTGCAGACCAGCGGCACCTCGATACCCGACCGGCGAGCCAGGGCGATGGCGGCGAACAGGCTCCGATGGTTCTTGTGCCTCCAGGTCCTGGCCGGATAGAGGGCGAACTCACCTTCACCGGCGCTCGTGACGGGTCGGATCCTCATCGGGTCGGTTCGGGCCCCGGTGAGGCCCTCCGGCGGCGTGTGGTCGACCACGGGTGTCCAGATGTACGGGGGGATCACGAGGACCCTGGCCGGGTCGAGGCCATAGGCAGCGATGAGATCGGCCTTGACGAACCCGGTCGGGGCCACCACGCAGCGGGCGTGTCGACTGTAGGTGCGGTAGGTGTGTTCCCGGTATCGCACGGTCGATCGACTGAAGAGCTGCGGCAGGTGTCGGTGTTGGAGGTCCCAAGGTTGGTAGACCATCGGAACCGTCGTCAGCTCGGCCCGCTGATAGGGGAAGTGGGCGACGTCGGCCTTCAACGCTTCGAAGGTTCCCGAACACCGCTCGGCCCGACCGAGCGAGTCCCGACCCCAGATGACGACCTGCTCGATACCTCGCCCGACGTTGTTGCGCCGAAGGAACGCGGCCGCCGAGCGACCGGTCCCTCGGTCGACCGGTTGGCTGCGCACGCGGTTGCCATCGAGCTCTGGAGTGATCCAGTCATCCAGCCCCTCGAGGGTGAGGAACACGACCTCCAGGTCCGAGGGATCGGTACCTTCGGTTGCCGCCAGCGCACGCGCCAGGAGCACGATGCCTTGCTGGACCCCGCCGGCTCGGCCGCCCTCGAGCAGCGCGTTGACGACGACTCTCATCCTCCCTCAGTTCTTCTCACCCACGCTCCTTCGGCTCGTCGGGGGCACCTGTGAGGAACCGTCGCTTGAACTTCGGGAACCGAGGCCGATGGGTCGGTGTGGAAAGCCGCACCATGACGCGATGTCCGATCTGCTCGCATCGTATGATCCCTCAGTTCCGCCAGGTCCTGCTCGGCCGGTACGACGTCGAGTACTTCCTCTGCGACGGTTGTGGACTGTTGCAGACCGAGGAGCCGTACTGGCTCGACGAGGCTTACCAGAGCGCCATCGCCCTGGCCGACACGGGCATCCTGATGCGCAACGCGTCGATTGCCCGAAAGCTGACATCCATCATCTACTTCTGCCTCGACACCAGGGCAGCGTACGTCGACTCTGCTGGGGGCTACGGGGTCCTCACCCGCATGATGCGCGACATCGGCTTCGACTTCTTCTGGCACGACGACTATTGCGACAACCTCTTCGCCCAGGGATTCGAACAGCTGAAGGCGCCGGTCCGGCCTTGCGCAGTGACGGCGTTCGAGGTCCTCGAGCATCTCAGAGATCCGCTGTCGTTCCTGCGCGACGCGCTCGCTTCGACGACCACCGGCACGCTGGTGCTTTCGACCGACCTGTTCGACGGCCCACCACCCGAGCCGGGGACCTGGTGGTACTACACGCCCCAGACCGGCCAGCACATCAGCTTCTATCAGCGTCGAACGCTCGAGGCATTGGCGACAGAACTCGGTGTCAGCCTCCACTCGAACAACAACATCCACGTGCTGACCCGACTGAAGCTGAGCCCCCGACGATTCAAGGCAGCCACCAGCCGCTGGTCCTGGCCGATGAGCTTGTATGCCACGGTCAGACTCGACTCCAGGACGCTCGAGGACCACGCGCTCGCCGGAACTGCCCACGGCGTCTAAGTTCCGCCTCAGGCCGTGGCTCACCCGACGCCCGAGGCCAAAGGGGACCACCATGAGCAGTGCAGCAGGCCGCGATGCCTACCGTGAGCAGGGGTGGTGGCGCGACTCCACGTACATCGATGACTTCGACCGGGTCGTTGCCGGCACACCGGACAAGGTGGCGATCGTCACCCATCGCCTCGATCGCGACGATCGGACGCCGGCCACCACCGTGCTCAGCTATCGCCAGCTCTCCCGCTATGCCGATCGCTTCGCCGGGGCGCTGTTGGCACTCGGCGTGGAACGGGGACAGATCGTGTCCGTGCAGCTCCCGAACGATTGGACCTTCGCCGCCCTGACGCTGGCCTGCGGCCGGATCGGTGCCGTCATCAACCCTCTGGTCCCCATCTTCCGCGACCGTGAGGTCGGTTTCGTGCTCGGCCGCACCTTGTCGCCGGTGGTGATCGTGCAGGGACAGTTCCGGGGCTACGACCATGCAGCGATGCTCGATCGTGTCCTGGCCGATGCCGCCCCGGGCACTCGCGGATTCGCCCTCGGCCTGACCGAGGCGGTCGGTCGGGTCGAGCGCTTCGAACCCCAGTTCCTCGATCATCGCTGGGAGGACGAAGGAGATCCAGCTCGACTTCGCGCTCGGGCCATCGGGGCCGACGAGTTCGCCGAGTTGCAGTTCACCTCGGGAACCACCGGCGAACCCAAGGGGGTGATGCACTCCCCCAACACCATCTACGCAGGCACCCTGGCCTTCGCCGACACCGCCGGGCTCGATGCGACCGACAGCATCCTCATGCCGTCGACGCTCGCCCACCAGACCGGATTCCTGGTGGGTGTCATCCTTCCGCTCGCGACCGGGATGAAGGTCGTCTACCAGGACGTGTGGGACGTCGAGGTGTTCTGTCGCCTGGCCGACGACGAGGCGGTCACGTTCAGTGCCGGCGCCACTCCGTTCCTGAACGACATCGTTGCCGCCTGTCAACGTCGAGGTCGGCGATTGCCCTCGATGCGCAGCTATGTCTGCGCCGGCGCTCCCATTCCCTCCCCGTTGGTCGAGGCAACGCGAGGCGACGCGCTCGACGAGTTGATCGCGGTCTGGGGCATGACCGAGAACGGTGCGGTCACCATGACCCGGCCGGGCGACCCGGTGGACGTTGTCGCCGACAGCGATGGCATCCCGGTCAGCTGGATGGAGGCCAAGATCGTCGACGAGCAGGGTGTGGAGGTCGTGGTGGGCCACGTCGGTCGTCTGCTGGTTCGCGGTCCGAGCCAGACCATCGGGTACTTCAAACGCGACGACCTCTATGCCGCTCAGTTGACTGCATCCCAGGACGGCGGCGAGGCCTGGTTCGATACCGGCGACCTGGCTCGTCGACGAGATGACGGCGGTATCCGCATCTCCGGACGGACCAAGGATCTGGTCATTCGCGGTGGCGAGAACGTGCCGGTCGTCGAGGTCGAGGCCGTCCTGTTCGGTCACCCGAAGGTCCGGGAGGTGGCCGTGATCGGCTATCCCGATGAGCGCTTGGGCGAGCGAGCCTGCGCCGTGGTGATTCCCAACGGCGCCGAACCGCTCGAACTGTCCGAGCTGACTGCCTGGTTGGACAAGGCCGGGATGGCCAAGCAGTTCTGGCCCGAGCGGCTCGAGCTGGTCGAAACGTTACCGAAGACGCCGTCGGGGAAGGTGCAGAAGTTCCACCTCCGCGAACAGTTCGGAACCTGAACGAGTTCGTCGCACCACCGGTGGTCTGACGGAGCGGCGAACTCGACAGCGGGAGCTGCGTGGCCCTACTCGCCGCCGATGGTGATCGTGATCCGCCCACTCGGATGCAGTGAGCAGAATCCCTCGATGCTGGCGGCCTCGGAGAACTCCTTCTCGAGGCGATCCCCGGGGGCGACCGTGAAGGGACCGACCTGGTGCACCTGATCGTCGTTGTTGATGACCACCAGACGATCACGCAAGCGGAACGACAGGTCGGCGGGAATCAGTTCGACGTCCTCGCCGGCGGCCATACGGTCACCGGTACCGGCGGGAATGGTGATCACTCGCTCCTCGCCCGGCGGCTGCTCGACGAGTTGGCCGAGAGCGAGCGCGGCGCCGACGAGGGCCACGGCGGCCAGGAGGTAGATCAGGAGCGCAAAGCGAGGTGGGCGCTCGTCGAACATCGACCCAAGGATACGCGCCGGCCATCGGAAGGACCGCAGCGAAGCGCGAGGGCACGGATATGTACGCACATCCGGGGTGCGATATCTCCACCTGCGAGAAGGTGCGATATCTTGACCTACGTGAAATCGCGTGTTCTCCAGCCCCCCTCCGCGTCCGCTGCGTCCGTCGCTCCGGTCGCCGTCGAGTCCGCAGGCACGCCATCGCCCGGTTCGAGTGGTCGAACCGTGTTCGATCCCACCACCGCCGAGTCCGAGGCCATCCAACGCCGCACGATCAGAACCTTGCTGACGAGCCAGGTGTGTGGCGGTATGGGCCTGGTTTCGGGGTACGCCGTGGCCGCGCTGTTGGCCAATGACATCACCGGCAACAAGACGCTCGCCGGTCTCTCGGCCGCCAGTCTCTCCATCGGCGCGGCGATGGCGTCATTTCCCCTGGCCCGCATCATGTCGAAGTCCGGGCGTCGGCCCGGCCTGCGAGCCGGCTATGTCCTGGGTGCCGCCGGCGCGTTCCTGGCGGTCCTGGCCGCCATCACCCGCTTCTTCCCACTGCTGCCCATCGGAGTGGCCGGCATCGGCGCCGGTAATGCGGCGAACATGGCCACTCGCTACGCGGCGGCCGACCTGTCACGGCCCGAACGGCGGGCCCGCAACATCGGGATGATCGTCTGGGCCACGACCATCGGGTCCGGCTTCGGTTCACTGGTCTCACTCTCGGTGTTCGATCCTGTCGGGCAGCGCCTCGGCCTGCCCGACTACGGCGGCTCGTTCCTGATGGGGGCGCTGTTGTTCATCGCCGGCGCCGCCATCATCGAAACCCGCCTTCGACCCGATCCGCTGGTGCTCGCCGGCGGTACCGGATCCACTCGGGACGAGGGCCGCCTTCCCTTCGGCGCGTCCATGAAGCTGATCCTGGCCAACCCCCGGGCTCGCCTCGCCGTGGTGGGTCTGATGATCAGCCAGGCGACGATGGTGGGCACCATGACCCTCACGCCCATTCACATGACCGAGGAGGGCGGCCAGACCAGAGTGGCGGTGAGCATCATGCTCTTCAGCCACATCATGGGCATGTACGCGCTCAGCCCCTTCGTCGGCCGGCTGACCGACCGCTTCGGCCGGTACCCGATGTTGGTGATCGCCGGCGTGCTCTGCGCCGTCGGCGCCATCTGGGCTGCCATCACCCCCGCCGGCGAGCTGTTCGGGCTGACGGGCGGTCAGACGACCGTCGGTCTGGCTTGGTCGTTCGGGGTCATTGCTGCCAGCGGACTGCTGACGGATGCCTTCCCCGTGCATCAACGCGCCAGCGTCCAGGGGGCCGGCGACCTCTGCATGATGGGCTTCGGCGCTGTCGCCGGCATCACGGCCGGCGCCATCGTCGCCTACCGCAGCTATCGAGACCTGAACCTGGCGGCGGCCACCCTCGGCATCATGCTGGTCGTGGCCGTCATGCTCACCTCGACCCGGCGCCCGCGCAAGGTGGCCGCAGCGACAGCCGCTCCGGCACTGGGTTGAGCCGCCGTTCCGACCCCATCAGGAAGGTTCATCATGAGTTACACCGAGGTGCTCTACGAAATCGATGGAGCCGTCGCCACCGTCACCCTCAACCGACCCGAGCAACTGAACCCCATGACCCGGGCCATCGTGGCCGAGACCGTGCAGGCGATGGGCGAAGCCAATGCCGACTCGAACGTGCGCGTCGTCATCGTCACCGGAGCCGGTCGGGCGTTCTCTGCCGGCGGTGACATTCGCCAACTGGGAGCTGCCGGCGATGATGCCGATGGACGGGCCCCCACTCCCTACGAACGCCGGTCCTGGCTCAAGCGCACCCAGGAGATGGTCCTGGCCATCCGGGCCTGCGAGAAGCCGGTGCTCGCTGCGGTCAACGGTGTCGCCGCCGGTGGCGGGTGCGACATTGCCCTCGCCTGCGACATTCGCTTCGCCTCGGAGAAGGCGCGATTCGGCGAGGTGTTCGCCAGGATCGGTTTGTTCCCCGGCACCGGTGGCACCTACCTGCTGCCCCGGACCGTCGGTGTGGCGAAGGCGCTCGAGCTCATCTGGACCGGGGACCTCATCGACGCGGTCGAAGCCGAGCGGATCGGTCTGGTCAGCCGGGTCTACCCCCACGACGAGCTGCTGACCGAGACCCGAAGGTTCGCCGACCGGCTGGCCGAGGGTCCACCGTTGGCACTCTCGTTGGCCAAGGCGGCCGTCTATCGGGGTCTCGACCTGGATCTCAGTGCGGCCTTCGATTACGCGGCCACCGCCGAAGCCATCACGCTCACCTCGGCCGACCATCGCGAGGGCGTGGCCGCGCTCCGCGAGAAACGTCCTCCGAGGTTCGAGGGGCGTTGAGGCCCTGACCGTTGCCGGCCCGAGTCGGCCGGACGGGCGTCGTTCGGACCGGAATCCCTCGAGCAGGGTCGTCAGTCGAAGGCGATGAGCTGCAGGGCGAGGCCGCCCAGCTGATCGGGACCGATGGTCGACACGCGGCTCCCAGGAAGGACGCCGGCCGCGGCATCGGGCAGCTCGAAGCCCAGTGATTGCGCCCGTCGGATCGCCTGGTCGAGGTCTGACACTTCGAACGCAGTGACGCTCACCAGCCCCTCGGGTCGCTGAGCGACGGGACTGTCGTCACCGTGGGGACCGATGAGTTCGAGGGTGGCGTCGCCGATCCTCAGCTGTCGGATGTCCATGCCGCGTCCCACAACGTTTCCCGTCGTGGCCACGCCGAGCACATCGTGCCAGAAGGCGGCCGGTCCATCGACGTCGTGGGCGATGACGGCGAGGTGGTCCAGGCGCCGCAAGGGGAAGTCGTGATGGAACAAGCCCGATGTCCGGTGACGCGCTCGTCGAGGTGCTGCTCCTGCCTCGTAGTCGATCAGGGCGAACGAACAACCGGCGCCGACTTCACCGGTGGGTTCGACGACCGTGCCGATCGGACTTCCGTCGTCGCGCGAAACGACGCGGGTGGCCACCGCGACATCGTGGGCCTCCAGATGGGCGCGGGCATCCTGAGCCGACTCGACCTGGAGCATGAGCCGGTAGAGCCCCCCGCGTCCGATGGCTGCCAGCAGCTCGGTGCGGCCCTCGCGTTCGGCCAGCGCTCGATCGTGGACAGTCAGCAGCTCGACGTAGAACTCGGTGTCGGCGTCGCCGACGAAGAACACCCGGTTCTCGGTCGATGCGTCGTGATGTCGCATGGGCGGGGTGAGGCGAAGACCCAACCGCTCCCATGCAGCGGCAGTGGGCGTCAGGTCACCGCAGCCCAGGATGACGTGGTCGATGCCGAGAATCTGCATGAGCGCACGCTAGTAGCTCGGTCGCCCACAGCCGGAATGGGATCGGCTGTTTCCGACCGAGTGTCAGTGACCGAGCAGCCAGGCGAGGTTGTCATGGTAGAAGTCTCGCCGGGCCGCCGGATCGACTGCCGCCGCACGCAGCGAGGCTTCGAACTCGCCGATGGGGTTGCGGCCCCCTTCGGGGTGCGGCCAGTCAGAGGCGAACATGAACAACTCCGGCCCGCAGGCGTCGATGAGTCTGCCGACGTTCTCGAAATGCCACGGGTTGAAGCGGACCTGTCGGCGGATGTAATCGGAAGGGTCGAGGGTGAGTTTGGCCAACTCCGGTTCGTTCCGCCCGAATGCCCGCCGGGCGTGGTCGAGCCCGTCGAGCAAGTTGGGAACCCAGCCGGCTCCCAGTTCGATGATGCCGCAGCGGAGGGACGGGAACTGCTCGAACGTGCCGTCGAGCACGAGGCACGACAACAGGTTCTCGGCATCGTGATGGACATTGAGGAAGTCCTTCGAGCGAACGTTCTCGCCCCCTCCCACGAAATCCTTGCCGGGGTCGCGCCCGTTGTTGTGATAGCTCGAGGCCATCTGGGTCGAGCCGTTACCGCCGAAATGCAGCACGAAGGGAACATCGGCATCGACCAGGCGGGCCCAGAAGCCGTCGAAGTCGGGATGGGTCGGGCTCTGCGATGCCGGAACGCCATGAGGGATCCAGACTGCGGCGGCACCGAGGTCGAGAGCCTCCTCGAGACACCGGAGCGCTCGCTCGGCGTCCTCGAGCGGAGCGAAGGCCACCGGGAGCAAACGCCGGTCCCCGGCACAGAAGTCGACCATGCCTCGGTTGTGGGCCACCGCTCCCCCATAAAGGAGATCGAGGTCATCGGTGGCGTTGAACTGATTCGGGGCGAAGGTGGAGAACACCAACTGCCCGGCAAAGCCCAGCTGATCGAGGGCGACGTGCCGTTCGGCGGCATCCATCGAACCGTAGGCGAAATACCCCTTGGGGCCGTTGACGACGTCGGCGGCCAGCCTGGCGGTCTCGACGGGATCGTTCCGTCGATCCCAGCAGTCGCGCACCATCTGGGTGTTTGCCGGACCTCCGCCGATGAACGACAGGTCCCTGAGCTTGTCCCGGGTGGGTCGGTCTGCGTAGTGCTCCAGCCAGTCGAGCGGTTCCATCAGATGGCTGTCGCAGTCGAGGACGGGGATGCCATCGCTCAGGTGGTCGGTGGCGTAGCTCATGGCGATCAGCCTTCCAACACCACCGGTCTCGCGTCAAACGCCTCGTTGCGATTCAGTTGCCACAGCACCCAGGCGGAAACGACGACGCTCGAAACCGCGCCGACGGCGATGCCCATGCGTGCTCCGAGGTGTTCGGCCACGGCACCTACGATGGGGCCACCGATGGGCGTGCTGCCGAGGAACACCACGGCGGTGAGCGCCAGCACTCTCCCCCGCATGGACGGATCGGCCCGCAGTTGGATGACCGCGTTCGATCCCGAGAGCAGGAACACCATGGTGAACCCGACCGGGACGATCGCCACGAAGGCAAACCAGGTGACGGGGGCGAGCGCCAGGAGTGCCATGGTCGCCCCGAGACCCATCGCCGCCTTGGCCAGGAATTGCGTGTCGACGTCCTCGCGTCGAGCCACGACGAGCGCCCCCAACACCGACCCGAGACTCATCGCCGAATACAGCAGGGTGAAGACCACCGGACCGCCATCGAGTGAGCGGTCGGCGAACAACGGCAGCGAAACCTGGAACTCGAAGGCAAGGGTTCCCACGACCGCCAGGAGGATGAACGTCAGCTTCAGTTCCTTGGTCGACCAGACGTACCTGAACCCCTCGCGTAGCTGCCCCTTGGCCCGCTTGATGACCGGCGGCGTGCGCAGCTCGCTGCGATCCATCAAGGCCAGTGCACCGATGATGGCAACGAACGTGATGGAGTTGGCCAGGAAGGCCCATTTGACGCCGGCCGTCGAGATGAGCACACCGGCCAGTGCCGGCCCGACGACTCGACTGCCGGTCATGAGCGCGCTGTTGAGTCCGACGGCGTTCGGCACATCGATCTGAGGGACCATCTCACCGACGAGAGCTCGCCGGGCCGGGTTGTCCATGGCGGTGATGACGCCGTAGGCGAGCGACAAGACGTAGATCGGCCCCATGGTGAGACGATCGGCGAACGCCAACACGGTGAACCCGATGGCCACGGCCAAGAATGCCGCCTGGGTGAACTGCAGGAAGCGGTGGCGGTCGACACGATCGGAGATGACGCCACCCCAGGCCCCGAGTACCAGGACGGGTGCGAACTGCGCAGCCGTGGCGAACCCGAGGGCGACGCCGTTGTCGGTCAGCACCTTGACCACCCAGATGATGGAGATCGACTGCATCCACGTGCCGGCCTGGCTGACGAGCTGGCCGATGAAGAAGAGGCGGAAGTTCCGGTTCCGAAGAGAGCGGAAGGTCTGCCCGGCGAAGCGAGACGCGCCGCTCATCGGGCAGTCGGCTCCGCAATCGTCTCGAGGAGGCCGACCGTGGCTGCAAGCTGCGCCGGGTCGGTCAGTTCGAGCTCGGTGAGGCGTCCCACGAGCCAGGCCGTTCGGCGGGTACGGCTGGCGTCGAACTGGCGTCGGCCCTCCGACGTCAGCGAGACCAGCGTGACGCGGCCGTCGGCGGGATCTCTTCGGCGTTCGATCAACCCCAGCTCGTCGAGCTTGCCGAGCAGTTTGGTGACCGTGGGCGGCGCGACCTGCTCGCGCCCTGCGAGCTCGCTGAGTGAGAGCGGCCCGTGGACGGCGATGGAAGCCAGCACCGACTGCAACGTTGGTGACAGCGAGGTGCCGGTCTGCTGGCGCAGTTGCCGGCTCAGTCGGGCGATGGCGACCCTGAGCCGGGCCACCAACTCGATGTCGAGCTCGGCCGGGGCCGGGCCGGTGGTGGCCGGCGCGATGGCTGACTGGTCGATGTCGGGCGCTTCGGTGATCGCCGGCGTCCTGATCGTCGTGGGCACCCGGTGAAACTACTTCACCTGGTGAAGCAATCCAACCGCCGGTCAACAGTTGTTCGCCCGGGTTCACCTCGGAGGAGATCACCGAGGTGGGTTCGTCGAGCGGATTCAGGGCCGGCCGGTTGCCGGTGACGCCACGCGGGCGATATGGGCCGGCGGGAACCCCCAGCCGGGGAACCACACGTGCTGCGGGATGGGCACGGTGCCGCCGGCGACCACGATCAGCAGCCGACTCGGGTCGACGATCACCGGTACCGCTTCATCGCTCCGGTCCGAGGCCCGCGGCCCCGCCTTGTCGGCAATCCACAGCGCCCGCCACGTGTCGGCGGGGATGACGGCGCGGGCGGCCAACTCCTCGGCAACGTCGGAGCGCGACAGGCCTCGGGCCGCCAACTCGCCGGCGGTGTACGGGGCCAGCAGGACCGCAGCCGACCCGCGGTGCACGGCGGTGAAGGCGGAGGTGGCCGACGACATGACCGACACGATCTCGTTCAGTCCGCCGGTCACGTTGACCGCTGACTCGGCTCGTCCGACGACGACGACCGAGTCGCCCGGGTCGAACCCGGCATCCACCCGCAAGGGTGGCCACGGGCACGTGTCGTCGTCCTCGGCGACGCACAGCGAGTAGCGACCGGCCTGGCCGGCCCCGGCGAAGGAAACGGCACCCGGCCAACCACCGCCGAGGTTGTTCAGCACCAGGCGGACGGCGCGTCCGATGGTTGCGTTACCTCGCCAGCCAGGACCCAGCACCCCGAAGCTCGCGTTGATCTGCGCCGCCCGCCGAGCGGCCGTCGGGGCGCTGATCACGATGAGCGGTGTGGCGTTCTCGTCGGTGGTCTGCAGCCCGGCCAGGTTGAACGCGGGATCGACGATCGCCTCGACGGCCGCCAGGACGAAGGCGAATTGTTCCGCGCCACAGCCGGCCATCACCGCGTTGGCGGCGATCCGTTCGACGGTGGCCTGGCCCCCCAGGGGAGCCATCTCGCCGATGACCTCGCCGGGACTTCGACCGATGGCACCAACCATGGCGGCGACCCG
The DNA here is from genome assembly GCA_024641625.1 of Acidimicrobiales bacterium. GTDB lineage: Bacteria > Actinomycetota > Acidimicrobiia > Acidimicrobiales > SZUA-35 > JAHECQ01. The sequence continues at coordinate 11,703 of JAHECQ010000081.1, forward strand.
ACCGGTTGTGGGTGGCACGATCGGGAGACCATCGGTCCAGCCCCGGAGGCGGAAGACGCGATCGACCTCCTCGGTGGGGGCAAATGGCCCGTCGTCGCGGAACAACTCGACGCGCTGGCGCGGGAATCTCCCTGCCTCGGGGGCACGGTCGGTGAACCCGGCCTCCTGATTGCGGA